>NZ_JALGQI010000030.1:0-6834 GCF_022810385.1 Rhodococcus sp. ARC_M12
TCTCCTTCGGGACGCTGGTGTGTGGTCAGAGACCATCAGCATCGGAGGAGGCCCGCCCTCATTGGCGGAGCCACACGGGTGAGCACTTTCAGAGATCAGATCTGGGCATTTTCACTGAGCGCCGTCACAGGCCGTGGCCGGAGGCTCGGCGAAGGATGTACCACTAGAGCGGAGCACCAAGGCGAGTTACGCAGTCAAGGCTTGGACCGGACGAGAAGCAATGCTCAAGGAAGCAAAGCTGGTCGAGCGGTTTGCGATCTACCTCAACGGGCTCGGACATAAGACGTCACGGAAGAGGATCACCCTCCCAGGAGGTGGTGTGATCGTTTCGGACGTCTGCGACCTCACCAGCAGCACTCTGTACGAAGCAAAAGCCAGTTCAAGTCGTGAGGCGATCAGGATGGCTCTCGGCCAAATCTTGGACTACGGAAGGTTCGTGAAGCCCAAGATGAAGCTGGCCGTCTTGGTGCCTGAGAGGCCGTCTGGGGACTTAGTTTCGCTGCTGGAGGCCCACGGAGTGGGTTGCACATACCAAAGCGGGCAGCGGTCTTTCGAGAACCTCTGAAGTAGGGCGATGATTTGCCCGGGCCATGGCTGTTACGGCGAGGCCCCCAAGTTCCGTCGGGACGACGATCACTTCCTGATCGACATCGTCAAGCCGGACCTTCGTCGGGACATCCCCGGCAACGGCATCGGTGATCGTCCAGCAGAGGGCGTCGTCGGTGACATCACCAACGCTGGTGTGCGGATCTACGTCCCGACGGACTTCAAGAAGGCCAAGCCCTTCGTGACCGGCTTCATGAATAGGTTGGTTTGCACGCTCCGGGAACGCTGTGTTTCGGCCCTGACTAGCCCAGAAGAGTTGGACGAGCAAAATCTCTGCTTGCGAACCAACCCGCTGGGACGTACCCCCTTATGGCAACCACATATTGCGCCGTCGACCAATGCCACTCGCAGACTTTGGCCCGCAGTTACTGCGGGAAGCACTACCAACGGTGGCTGAAGCATGGTGACCCGCTGAAGCTTGGGTATCCGCAGGGTGGGCTGTGTGCAATCGAGGGCTGCGACACGGTGTCCATCGCACGGGACTGGTGTAGCAAGCATTACCAGCGATGGAAGAAGCACGGCGACCCCGAGAAGCTAGTGCTTCTGATGGACCGGTACCACCAGATCACTGATCTCGACCGGTTTCGACAGGGGTACAGGACGGTTCCTGGCGGGTGTTGGATCTGGATGCGTCAGCGCGACCGCGACGGGTACGGAATTTTTTCGGTAGATACAAGACCGGTGAAAGCCCACCGCTACTCCTACACGCGCTTGGTCGGAACCATTTCGGCCGATATGACCATCGACCATCTGTGTCGGGTCAAGAGCTGCGTTAACCCGCAACATCTCGAAGTCGTTACGCGTCGGGAAAACGTCCTGCGCTCGAAGACTCCGGCCTCCCGTGTATACCGGCAAACACACTGCCCGGCAGGCGGCCATGTGCGAAAGACAGTCGAATTGGTGGGCTACTCGCAGTCGATGTCAGAGAGTTTGCAACCGACTCAGAACGTATGTGTTGAGTGTCTGCACGAGATTGCCGGCGCTTGTGACGAGTCGCCGGTTGTCAGTGCCGACACGTCGAAATAGTGGTCGTGGGCGGCAACGCGTGACGAGGCAGCATCAAGCCACCTACCGAGCCCGCCTCTGCCGTGCCAAGTCTGAAGGAGACGGCGGTTGGTCTACCTGAATCGCCCTATCTCAGCTCTGGGGGAAGGAGATCGAGCATCTCGACAGCGGAGCCGTTCCATTGGTAGCGGACAGGAGTGGTCTCCCCGTCAGAGCACGCATTGCACGACTGGCCGGTTTTGTAGGTGAGAGTCACCGTGTCCGATTCTCCGGTGGCTGCGGCGAGATCCGTAAACGGCAGAGCCTCGTAGGTAGCTGTTCCCTGGAAGATGCCCTGGTTGAACATCAGCGCGTGCGATGGAGAGCTGCCAGTACCACCCTCAATGGACACGACGACAGCCGACAACTCGGCGCACGGGTCGAAGTTGCTAGCTAGCGGGACACCCGACCATGGACGTCCGGTAATTGGTTCAGGGCCGAGTTTCGCCAAGCCACCAGCGATGGCCTCCTGTTCAGTGACAACGCCGCATTCGGAAGCAGGTTCCTGCGACTGCGCGCTTGTTGTCGTTCGACCAGACGGGGGCGATACCGGCTGCCGAGACGACCCCGTGGTCACCGAGCGAGTTCCGGCCGAACATTCTTGTGCGAGGACGTCACGGAAGCGCGGGTAGGGACCCTCGAAGTACATGCTGCTGACCATCGATGAGCCACTGAATGCTAGGTCGTTCGGAAGTTCGAGGACGTTGGTCACAGTCGCGGGTAGGTCAACGGTGATCACGTTGGCGTTCTGACCTACCGCCAACTCTTCAGCAACGACGCGGTCGCCTTGCTCCACATACGCCGAATAGGACCCTTCGACCTGGCTGCTCGGACCGATGCTGACATTGACTGTCGGACTTACTCCTGCGGGGTCTGACAGCACTAAAAGAACGGACAGTTGCTCCCGTCCGTTGAACCACTCAGACGTAGGTTGCGGCACCGTGTCGACGAATGCCACGGACAGATCGATACCCGATTGGTCGAACCTGGAGAGCGTCATGGTCTCGGCCACCTGGGGCGTTGTCGTTCCCTCTGGAGCTCCTGTGCAGTTCACTGTGCTGGGGATGCTCAGGCTCGGTGCCTGGTCACTCGTCGCTCCACAACCCGCCACAGCCGCCGCCGACACTACGGCCGCGCCAAGCGTTGCGCCGACCCCTTGTCGCGTAATCCGAACGAATCTGTTGCCACTGCCACCCGAGCTACCCAATGCCTGATCCCTCCACTGTCCCTGCGAACTACATCGTGGGGTATATCCGATTTTGGGATATTTGGTTACAGGGCGATGCCCTTGTCCCGTGGAAAAGTCGATCTACTCAGCCGAGTACAGGCAGCTCTGCCTGAAGCTCCGCTCGCTGAGGGTCGAAGCCGGGCTGACGCAGGTCACCGTGGCGGGAAGCCTCGGCGTTCCACAGTCGTTCGTCAGCAAGTACGAGTCCGGAGAGCGAAGGCTGGACGTAATCGAGCTCGAGCACGTCGCCCGGGCACTCGGTACAACGGCATCTCAAATCCTGTTGGCCCTCAAACCGAACGTCTGAATCGATGTTCGACCTCTGAGTCTCGTCGGATGGGGATCGCACTGCCGCCTGCGTGCGCCGCAACACCGGGGAACCGAACCGGCCCGCCTGGCGTCTGATGCAGTAGCGGTCTTCGCTCCGAGGACGCTGTCAATGACAGAAGTTGTCAGAACACCGCCGCCAGAAACTGAATGAGCAGACCTATGACTGCGAAAATGAGGCCCCAACCCGCGTTGCGGAGGTCGCCGGTTGCTGCACGCTCACGCTCACGCTCCACGGTGTCGATAGTCTGTCTAAGCTCACCCCTTGAGCGGATCTGGTCACGCTTCACAGCGTCAATGCGCTCACCCAAAGACTTAGCCGACGCAAGGTGCATGTTGTAGACGTTGCTCATCAACCCCTCGAGCTTCTGAAGCCGGGCGGAGGTTGACGCCTCGGAGTCGAAGCCCAAGTCGACCTGATGATCAGCAGAGGTATCCACACCGACTGCCGCGTCGCCTAATGTCACGACGTGGGGCCGCCGTGGACGCCGGATCAATTTCCGCACAAAGGTATCGACCCTGTGGTGCGCGAACGGCTGACCCTCAACCGCAGTGTGTCGCCATTGCCTGTACATATACAGCCCGACGACGGCGAAGCCGACGAGCTCGATGGACATGCCCAGGTTGGTGAACAGCTGGTTGGTCACCGAGCGAGGGTACTACCGCCCACACCCCCCATGTTCGCTTGAGCTCGGCGGGAAGCTTTGAACAGCGGCAGCGTGATGCTGGGATTGTGGATTGGCTTCTGGGCCACTGAGAGCTCCTGTCACCCTCATCGAGACGCGCGTGAGCAGCATGTATCGTCCTCCCGGTGCCGCTGCTGCCCTTCACCCCTCGCCCACGACCGTCTGTCGTCGACGACATGGAGAAGCTGAAGACCATCAACGGCCGCAGCCGATGGAGAGACGAAGACGGCTTTATCTACGAGTACGACGGCTCACACGGCGGGGAACTCGAGAAATACGACAAAAGAGGATACCATCGAGGAGTAGTAGATGTTGTCACGGGCGAAGTGATCAAGAAGCCAGTCCGAGGAAGGAGGATCACCGATGTCTAACTATGTAGAAGATTTGCTGTCGGGAGATGCCCTCCTGACTGATCTGGATGATTACGTCGAGAGGTGGCACGAAGCGCCCGAAGACGACGATGCTGCCGAGCTGGAACTGCACGAGTACCTTGGCCTGACGTGGGAGGAATACCAGACGATTACGGAGAGGCCACACGCGCTGCGCTTCGTCGTGGCTGCTCGTAAGCACAAGACTCCACTTTCCGAGGATCTGCTTAATATGGACTCGGAGGGCGAGTTGATCGCCGCACGAGGCACCGGCAGCGACGCGAAAGACCTGTACGACTACCTGGTCAGCAAGCGGCGCGTGCACTGATTTGGCAGGTAAATCACTTTGGGACTTTTGGCTGTCAGAGCCGCGGGACCCTGTTCGCAATCTGGCTGCTCGGTTCACCCGGTCGGAGGTGCAGACGTTTCCTGTCCCAATCGACGCTGTGGTCGAGCAACTAGCCGAAGTGCGCACCGAAACGTGGTCCAACCCCTGTGACGCGCTGACTATCGGCCTTGGTACAAAGCATCCGGTCGTTTTCCTGCGCGCCGGCGCGTACGAAACGCGTCGTCGCTTCACGATTGCTCATGAGGTAGGCCATCTGGTCATACCGTGGCACGTGGGAACGCTGGCCGGATGCGATACCGGTAGCGACTTTGACGCCAGCCGAACAAGGTCTGAGTCGCGGACTGCGGCGCAAGAGTCGGAGGCCCAGAAGTTTGCCGGTGCACTACTCTTGCCCTACAGCGTCGCAGCTGACGCCTTCGCATCCTCGACAGCTCAGCGTGCGCTCGAAGAACTCGCCAAATCCGGAATGTCCGCCGAAGCCTTCTGTCTATCCATCACTCGGTACCTACTGCCTGGATTCGTTTTCACCGTTGAAGGGGAAAACAAATACTGGAGTCCCGGCTCGAACCGTGCGAATGCATCTGAGATTGATGAGCATGCACACGAGACCGGCTCCTTCACCGTTTCCGGCCGCGAGGTGCAATATTACCGGCTCGCGAGTCGATCCGAGCCGGCGCAGTCCGTGGACGATGACATCCGCACCGACACCGAGTTGCTCCGAGCAGCGGTATCGCTTGGTGGAGGTACAGCCGAAGAGCAAGAGGCTCGACGTATGTCACTTAATGGAGTAGTAGCCGGGAAGTTGAGCCTGCTTCGAACGTATTCTCCCGACAGCACGTATTCGATGCTCATGTACCACATTGGGCAAAAGCCCGACATTCCAGCGCGCATAATTGAGTCTGCCGAGTTTGAGCGCTACCTATGGCGACGAGTGAACGGTCGTCTCGCCAGCCTGAAGAAGAAGTAGCGTCCGAATGAGTTCGGTATGGCCCGCAGGGGATTCCCCGTGACGTCTTAGTAGGCCGAGTGGACCCTAGCCCGTGACGGCTTGCTGCTCATCCGGGCTGTCACCTTCCTATCCGTAGGCTGGCGTCGCAGAAACGATGGGTTAACGAGACGACGGCACGACCAGAGTTTTGGTGTAGCCGTCAGGCTTGGAGGTCGAGGATTTTGTCTCAAAACCCTGTCTCATATCTGCTAGTCTCATAACCCTTAAGGCAACGGGGTTATGAGACAGGAACGAACATGGCGATCATCGGCTACGCACGAGTCAGCACAGTCGACCAGGATCCGCAGTTGCAGCTCGATGCGCTCACAGCCGCGGGTGCGATCCGCGTGTTCACGGACCACGGAGTGAGCGGATCGAAAGCAGACCGCCCACAGCTTGCAGCCTGCCTGGATCATCTGCGGTCGGGCGACACGCTCACCGTGTGGAAGCTGGATCGGCTCGGTCGCGATACCCGACACGTACTCGATGTCATCTCCGACCTCACAAGTCGGGGCGTCACCTTTGCGAGCGTGACGGAGGGACTCCATACCGATGGCCCCATGGGCAGAGCGATGCTGACCATCATGGCCGCCTTCGCGCAACTCGAACGCGACACCATGCTAGAGCGCACCCGTGCAGGGCTCGCCGCTGCAGCCAAGAACGGTCGATACGGCGGACGTCCACCCAAGATCGCCGCAGCTGACGTAGTTCGAGCTCAAGAACTGCAAAGGAAGGGCCTCACCGCTGATGACATAGCAAAGTTGCTCAGTGTCAGTCGAGCAACTGTCTACCGTCACCTAAGGTCCGCAGCATCAGCCGAAGCTCCACTTCAGAGCTGAAGCGCTCCCTCTCTGAGAGAGAACTGTGGGCGGTAGCGTGGCGAAATGCGTACAGACACGGCGAAGCTGAAGGTACAAGCGTGGCTCGCAGAGCCTTCCAAGGCGGAGGACTTCGACCCAGCGCTAAAAATCAACACCGCCTGGTGGCAGAAAACTCTCACCGCCGCGAACCGTGAGGCTGAAGTACCGCCCGCAGTCGACGGGCGGCTGAGCAGAAAGGCTATCTTCCAGATTGCCTCGCTTGGAATGCACGAACCGCAGGTCGCTCGTACCTGAGGTTCACCCCGGATGGTGGACACCGAGATAGCGGGACCGATGGTTCCGCTGGAAGGATGTCCGCATGTCCCGCAAACGCAGGTCGTTCACGACCGAATACAAGGTCGAGGCCGCCCGTAGGGT
>NZ_JALGQI010000069.1:0-486 GCF_022810385.1 Rhodococcus sp. ARC_M12
TGTGTGTTGTTTGAGAATTGCACAGTGGACGCGAGCATCTTTGTTGTAAGTAATGAAGAGCGTACGGTGGATGCCTTGGCACCAGGAGCCGATGAAGGACGTAGGAGGCTGCGATAAGCCTCGGGGAGCTGTCAACCGAGCTGTGATCCGAGGGTGTCCGAATGGGGAAACCCAGCACGAGTGATGTCGTGTTACCTGCACCTGAATATATAGGGTGTGTGGAGGGAACGTGGGGAAGTGAAACATCTCAGTACCCACAGGAAGAGAAAACAATAGTGATTCCGTGAGTAGTGGCGAGCGAAAGCGGATGAGGCCAAACTTTGTGCGTGTGATACCCGGCAGGGGTTGCGTATGGAGGGTTGTGGGGTTTGCATTGTCGATTCTGCCGGATCGGCCGACAGTGAGAAATTGTGGTGTTAGTCGAAGTGGTCTGGAACGGCCTGTCGTAGAGGGTGAGAGTCCCGTAGACGAAAACACTGCAACTGT
>NZ_JALGQI010000031.1:0-6369 GCF_022810385.1 Rhodococcus sp. ARC_M12
CCCGAATCGGAGGCGGTCGTGCAGTCCGCCCCCGGTTTGGTCCTGTGCTCGCCCTGTCGGCTCGCTGCGCCACCGACGGTGAGCAGACCCCAGACCGAGCAGGACCCCGGGCGACACTCCTGATCCGGCACCGACTGGCCTGACCCGGGACCGACTGGGAGGCGACGTGATGCCGCGTCGCTACGCGGACGGATTCACCAGGTTCGGCGCGATCTCCACCAGGCGCTCGTTCGTGCTCGGCGAGACTTTGTCGATGCGAAGGTCGTCTTGTTGCGTGTCGACCTGCGCAGAGCATCTCCCGTCCGTACGGATGTACGTACATTTGTTGTACAGTGGCCCCGAGGGCCAGCAGTCGGCGGCTCGAATTCGGATTCCGACACAGATCGACAGGAGGGCCTTTGATGGTTGAACCCGATCGCAGTGCCGCGCTCGACCGCTCCAGTGCGATGCCGCTGTGGGCGCAACTGCATGCTGATCTGGTCCGCCGAATCGGTGACGACGAATTCGCCGGCTCCGAGTTCCCGGGCGAGCATGCGTTGACGACGAGCTACGGGGTGAGCCGTCACACCACCCGCGAGGCCCTGCGGCACCTGCGGAACGAAGGAATCTTGATTGCAGAGCGTGGCCGGCCTTCTCGGTTGGCGGCTCCGCCGGTGATCGAGCAGCCACTCGGTGCGCTCTACAGTCTCTTCGCTGCGGTGGAAGCCACGGGTGTTGCTCAGCACAGCGTGGTGCGTGTACTCGAACTGCGGACCGACCCCGCGGTGGCCGCTACCCTGCGGGTCGGTCCCAAGGCGCCGCTGCTCTACCTAGAGCGCATCCGTATGGCAGGGACCATGCCGTTGGCGCTCGACCGTGCCTGGTTGCCGGGGGATCTGGCACGCGACCTCCTGGATGCGGACTTCACTCACACGGCTCTCTACATCGAGCTCGAGAAGCGTTGCGGCATCCGCCTGACCGGTGGCCGCGAGGACGTCACTGCCGTCGTCCCGGATCCGGAGGATGCGGCAGCACTCGAACTCGATTCGAAGACCTCCGCGCTGTCGATCCGCCGTTCGGGTTGCATGAATTCCCGGCCGGTGGAGTTGCGGCACACAGTGATTCGAGGAGATCGGTTCACCGTCTCGGCCACGTTCTCACCGAGCGACGGCTATCGCTTCGTGCCGGCCACGCCGCTGCACGCCCTGTAAGCACCCACTGATCCAAGGAGCGTTCTTCATGACTGGAGCACCACCGGAAGCCGATCCGGCCGCCGCACACGCTTTGATCGCCGAATCGGGAGCCATCCTGATCGATGTCCGCGAGGACGACGAATGGGCAGCCGGCCACGCCCCGGACGCCGTCCATGTACGCCTCGGCGATCTCGATCCTGCTGCCTATCCTCCCGAGCAGAAATTGGTCGTGGTGTGCCGCTCGGGCGCTCGGTCGAGCAAAGCTGTCGCGGCCCTCACCGATGCCGATCGCACGGCGCACAATCTGTCGGGCGGTATGATGGCGTGGCACGAAGACGGCCGCCCTGTGGTCCGTGATGACGGCACGCCCGGCTCAGTAATTTGACATGGTCGCCATCCTCGCGATCGCAGTCGCCGCAGGGATTCTCATCGGGCTTTCCCTCGGCGCGCTCGGTGGTGGGGGATCGATACTGACTGTTCCTGCTCTGGTGTACCTCCTGGCGGTTGAACCGCAATCGGCAACGAGCGCCTCGCTGATCATTGTCGGAATCACCTCGATCATCGCGGCCATCAGCCATGCGCGAGCACGGCACGTTCGGTGGCGGGCAGCGGCAGTGTTCGGACTTCTGGGCGCGGGCACCGCCTTCGGTGGGTCGATCCTCAACCGATCGGTCGACCCGCAGATTTTGCTGCTCGCATTCGCGGCTCTGATGATCGTCGCCGCCGGTGCGATGCTGCGCCGCACCCGGCGAGGACACGATGCCGACCTACCGACGCCGAACCCGGTCGAGACCGCGGAAACACGGTCGAGCGCCGTCGCGGTCGCCGCCAAGCCCACGAAAGTGAAGATCACTACTTCGCAGGTGGTCAAGCTGGTCGCCTCCGCGCTCGTCGTCGGCTGCCTCACCGGGTTTCTGGGAGTGGGCGGCGGATTCCTCATCGTCCCCGCCCTGGTTCTGGCACTGGGCTATTCGATGCCCGTCGCGGTCGGAACGTCACTGGTGATCATCTCCATCACCAGCGCGGGAGCCTTCACCGAACGCCTCGGCACGGGTGCCACCATCCCGTGGGAGATCGTCGTACCGTTCACTTTCGCGGCAATTACAGGCTCGTTCGCAGGAAAAGTCATCAGCGACAGAGTTTCTGCCACCACACTCACCCGTAGCTTCGCAGCCCTGTTATTCGTCGTAGCCGTCTACGTCACCGTCCAGGCATCCATGGCCCTGTAACGCACATCGTTGTGCATCACAGAGCCTATTTCTGCGCATGCAAATGCGTGACGTGTGTGGTCTCGGGACATACCTAACTGATCGTCACCGGGACATCGTTAACGGTCTCGGGGTCGGGTGGGCGTTGAAGTTTCGGATCGGTTTGGTGGTGGTTCCGGCGTGCAGTGAGAGTTTTGTGGGGCCGTCGAGAACTCGGAAATGGTGATCCTCGACGACCACGGTGAGGATGGTTCCGGCGTGTGTGCGGCCGACGGGCAATCTCTGGCCGTCGACCATGACGACACCGTCTATCGGCACTTTCCGGTGCACGCGTTGGGGGCCCGAGGGCGGCGGGAGGAGCGTCGTTGCTCGACGCACGCGGGTCAGTTGGCGGTTATCGTTGCTGATCAACGGATTCGGCAAGGTCTTGATCACATGGTTACCGGCGATGGCGTGGATGAGACCGCCCTCGATTCTGAGGGTGATGCGGGTTCCGGCGGTGTCCGGACCCAATGCGAGCTGATGGCCGAGCAGGGTGATCAGTCCATCGCGGGTGGCGGTGCGATCGACCTCGATCGGTGCCGCAGTGCGCAAGCGGGCACTCGGATCGAACGCGGGCAGTGCCGGCGCAGTCTGCCCTGCACGTGCGCCGCGCATGGTCAACCGGTCGAGGTCGGCGCTCGTCAGCTGGGAGGCACACCGTGGGGCGTGTCAGATGGTTTGTGTAAGAACGGACTGACACGGATGGAGCATCATCGTGACCATGACTGTGGACGGCAATCATGCAGATGACACGAACGATCGGGCTGAGCTCAGCGCCTTCGACGCCTTGAAGGCCTCGGGTGCCCTCGACGAGGTGATGGCCAAGATCGACACGGGCCAGCTGCAGATCACCGGGCAGGGCGGGTTCCTGCAGGAGATGGTCAAGGCGGTTCTCGAGCGCGGACTGCAGACCGAACTCACCGAGCACCTCGGATACGACAAGGGCGACCTTGCCGGCCGTCTACTTCCCAACGCTCGCAACGGTTTCAGCAGCAAGACCGTGTCGAGCGAAGTCGGCGATGTGCCGTTGGCAATCCCCCGCGACCGCGACGGCACGTTCGTTCCAACCCTGGTCCCGCGTGGTGCGCGCAGGATCGGTGGGCTCGATGACATGATCGTCGCGCTCTACGCCGGCGGCATGCCAGTGCGCGACATCGAGCATCATCTTGCCTCGACCATCGGTACCGAAATTTCCCGCGAGACCATTTCCAAGATTACCGACTCGGTCCTCGAGGAAGTCCTCGAATGGCAGCGCCGGCCACTCGATCCGATCTATCCGATCCTCTATCTCGATGCGATCGTGGTCAAAATCAGGTCCGGTCAGCAGGTCACCAACAGGGCTGCGCACATCGCCGTCGGTGTCGACCTCGACGGCATCAAACACGTGTTGGGGATCTGGGTTCAAGAACACGAAGGGGCGAAGTTCTGGGCCGGGATCTGCGCTGAGCTGGCAAATCGTGGCGTCAGAGACGTCCTGATCGCCTGCACGGACGGCCTCACTGGATTCGGCGACGCCATCGAAGCGACGTGGCCGCACACCGTCGTGCAGACGTGCACCGTCCACCTGATCCGCGCGTCGATGCGGTTCGTGGCCTACGGCGACCGCAAAGCGGTGGCGTCGTCGCTCCGGTCGATCTACACCGCACCCACCGTCGATGCGGCCCAAGCTGCACTCGACGACTTCAAATCCTCGCAGTGGGGTGTCAAGTATCCGACAGCGGTGCGGACGTGGGAGAGCGCGTGGGAGCGGTTCATCCCGTTCCTGGCTTTCCCACCGGCGCTCCGGAAGATCATCTACACCACCAATGCCATCGAATCGCTCAACTATCAACTTCGCAAGATCATCAAAAACCGCGGACACTTCCCCAATGATCAAGCGGCAGTGAAGCTTCTGTGGCTCGCGATCTGCAGCATCGAGGACAAGCGCGCCCGGGAGAGAGACCGCCTGAGCAAAGATCGACTCGCACCCCGCACCGGCAGGGAGGTCAACAGACTGATCGAAGGATCTCTGACGACCGGTTGGAAACAAGCGCTCGGCGCGCTCGTGATCAACTATCCGGACAGACTCGACCCTTATCTCACCTGAAAGCAAATTCGCTCACAGATAACTTGACAAGCTCCAACCGTGGTGACCACCAAACCGTCGATCACGGCGTGGATGCTGGCGAGGTCGGCCCACAGGGTTACCATGCGTCCGGCGAACCCCTTCCCGATCCACACTTGCTGTGCACCGACCAGATCGACGACGCCCGCCGCCGGTATGCGTAGGTCGATCTCGTAACCGCCGGCCATCCCTGATCGCGCCGAATATGGTTGTACGACAACAGACGCGGCAGACGCGGCAGGGGCGGCCGGCGTCGCACTTCGATACCGTCTGGGTCCCCGCAGAATACCACTTCGCGCTCCGTGACGGCCGCGGAGTCGGATTCACCTACATCGAGGGTGACATCGTCCGCGGAACCTCACGTCTGTGACCACCCGCCCCCGTGCCTGACCGCACCGGGGTACCCGCCCCACCGCACCGACTGGAAGGAACGCCCCTCGTCTACGACCGATCTCGACGAGCGCCCGTGGACCCGGCCGTGGGTTCCCATTCCGGGCACCGCGACGAAGTCCTCGACAGGCGGAAGCTGGCATCAACGACGGGCCGGCGTTGGCGAGCGCGGATCTCGGTTTGGCGATCGGCGCGGGCACCGATGTCGCCATCGGTCCGGGGACATCATAGTCGTCCGCGACGACCTCGGCGATGTGGTCGATTCGTTGGGGCTGGCCAAGGCCATACTGGCGACCATCAAGGGAAACATGGTGTGGGCGTTCGGGTACAACATCGCTGCCATCCGCATAGCGGCCGCAGGTCTGCTCAACCCGCTCCTCGCGGGCGCTGCCATGGCGTTCTCGTCGTTCTTCGTCGTATCGAACAGCCTCCGGCTGCGTCGGTACCCCGCTACATCCTGACGACCCGGGAGGGATACCTCGGCGAACAGTGAACTGGTGTCGCCGCGTCAGCGAACGTGAAGTGATCGCGCTGTGCGTGGCCGCGCCGCACGACCGGCCCGGCCACGCACTCCTGCGCAGCACGCCCGGTCAGCCACCGGGCGGATTCGTACCGACGTCATCGCCGCGGTACCTACAGTCAGTCGCATCCGCGGGTGCCGAAGTTCCCGCGTCGATCCGGGAACTTTCTCCGCCCGCGGTGCGACTGGTGGTCGACCGGTCATGAGCTGCGCCGACACAGGACGCGGCCGACGGATGCGGCCGATACCGCAGTTCACGGGAGGGTTCGAAGTGCACGACGATCTTCGCCACTATCGGCCCATGTTCGAGGCCATCGAACGACGAGTGCTGGCGACGGTAGAGATGGCTGCCCACGAGCGCCTGCGTGCGGCTACAGTGATCGCCGTAGCAGGGCTGGGTCTGTGCCTGGGCCAGTCGGGCGAGGCAACGGGCTGGGCAACATTGCTCAACAATGCAGCGGCGCAGGCGGAATCGACCAGCATCGTCGCTGTCATTGCCGCCCATGCCGGTGTGATCTTCTGTCTGATCTGCTCAGCCGCCGCACTCCATACCCGAATGATCCATCTGATCGTTCTCGCCGCCGCAGGATGCGCCAGCACTTCGGTCCTGGCGATGTTGTCCATCTGGACACGCCAGTCCGCTCACGACAGTTCAACTCTCGCCGGCCCCGGCCCTGGCGCGCTGATCGGGCTGCTCACCGCCGTGGTTCTCACCGGGCTGTGGACACGACTGGCCCTTCGCCCGGAGCGTCGCGTCTTCACGTACTGATCGAGCCACCATTCCGCCGAACCGACAGAAGGATCGATCCCGTTCGGCGGCTTCCCTTGGGGCCGCATCGCATTCGGTCAATCCGACGGGCCGCTGCTGCCTCTGGCTGCGGTGATCGGCGCGCCGGGGTTGTCGTTCGTCGTGGTGCTGATCGGGTCCGCTCT
>NZ_JALGQI010000070.1:0-483 GCF_022810385.1 Rhodococcus sp. ARC_M12
TGAGTACTGTGCTGGGTGTCCACCACGCGGCATCCAGCGCAATCCTGAGGTTCATGAGGATGCCGGCATCGTCCAGCTTGCAACCGCACTCTTTCGCTGCTTGTCGGATGCGGTATTTGACCGTGTTTCGATGGATCGTCATATCGTGAGCGGTCGCGGTAACGCTACAGTTGTTTGCTAGGTAGACTCGTAAGGTCTCGCGGAGCCTGCGGTTCCGCGCACTGTCCAGAAGCAAGCCTCCGAGTGAGTCTTCCGCTAGATCCCTTAGGATTTCCGGATCTTCGAGCAGAAGAGTGATGGCTGCAACTTCCTCGAAAGTTACCACCGGACTGATGTCGACCTTGCCGTCCGAAACTACGCGGGCCGCGCGCTCTGCCTGCCTGGCTGTCTTCCGAAAACCATTTTCACCACTCTGCACGGTTCCAATTGCTGCTCGAATTCGGCCGTACTTCTGAAGAACGTCTGTAACGCTTTCAAGGCAAA
>NZ_JALGQI010000032.1:0-6262 GCF_022810385.1 Rhodococcus sp. ARC_M12
CACAACGCACGCTCGGAGAAGCTCCGCAAAGCCGTCACCGGGACCCGTCAACCGCTACAGTGATCACCGCTACCGGGTGAGCACTTTCGCTGAGCGAAGTTGAGCACTTTCGATGAGCGCCATCACCGTCGCCAATCCCTCGTACTCGCCGCACGCATCCATCGACAAAGGGCCGGTAACGGATGGGACAATTCCCCCGTGATCTCAGACGACGTGTTCACCGAGGTTCCATCACCAGGCTCATCGTTCGGCACCCCGGTTTCGAACGGCATCGACGCCGCAGGACTACCGCGCCCTGGGGACTAACTGTGTCGGAGTGCTGGAAGCTTTGTCCCGGACGGTATATCGCGCTGAAGTGCACCTACGCGATGGAGAGAAAGAGCCACCCGTCGACAAGACAAACATGAGAATCGAACGCTACATCGAGGACACACTGCCGGGTCCGAGCAACGAGGATATCCGTGGACTGACCAAGAAGGCTGCGGCGCTAGCGCATCGCGTGAAGCATTCTTCCACGGCCACCAGACGCGACGCGGGAATCAGCGCCGATGCAGTAATACTGTTGACAAACATAATTCGAAGGCTCGACCAAGAAGAATAGCAACACCACGCAAGCGCCGAGACGTGAAAGACGGTATAATCAGATGTCGGGCTTTTATAGCTGACAGCGGTCACATAAACCCTCTCGCACTACGGGATTATGCGTCTCGTAATTATCCGAAAGGCTCGGCAAGTCGTGCGAGACGCGCCGATACAAATAAATGAAACTAGAAATAGAATTTCATGGATTCAAGCTCAACATTGCGGTTGCGGCCATCGTGCTTCTAGCACTCATCGCACTGATCTAGTTGTGCTGCCCGCCAACCGATACTGGTTGGCGGGTTTTCTAATCCATTCCAGCGTATACCCCGTCTACCAGATCACTGGGGCCATGGGCATAGCTGACGATTTCGACAGTGGGCGGGATGCAAACTGAAATTCGAGGACCGACGGTCGCCCTCCGGCAAAGAAAGGTGCCGTACGAAGGTAGGCCAGCCGGCGGCCTCAGCGACCGACTGCTCACATAACCATGCGCGAACTCGATGACTCACCCATCGGTGTCGACATCAGAGCCGGGCGTTACGGTACCGATCAGCGAAGGGAAGGGCGCGACGGTCAACATTTCATCCAAGTTCGACAGGGTGAAGACGCGGCCGTCGGTGTCGCGCACAACCGGTCCGAGTGTGTCGTTGACGCGGGTCCATCCCAGACCTCCGAGCACTGCGAGGAGGGGGATCCCGCCTAACCGGTTTGCTTCGGCTCGTAGTCGCTCAAATCGAAGGGCTTTGTCACGTGCGGTGCCGCCGTCGTTGATTGTTTTGCACTCCATGATGGCTCGGAGGGTTCCGCTGGAGTCGAAGATGACGAAGTCGGGGGCGGGGGTTACCAGGATCTCGAATTGAGCCATGATGTCGCCTTGGTTGTGGCTTCCGGTCCGTAGGTAGGGAATCTGATTGTCCTGAAACAGTTGTTCGACGACATCTTCGATGAGATCACCTCGTTTTGTAGAGGTTGCGTCAAGAATTTGTCGGAACGCCCCGCCGTAGTGGCGTTGGTGTAGCAGCCATGAGTAGGGCGCACCTTCTTCGGCGAGGTTGTTGACGGTTGCCCAGCCCTCTGCGGTGTCGGGTTTGGTTTGCTTGCGTCGGAGTTCTCCGGGTGGGTCGCCGAAGAGTGTGCCAGCCATCACTTGAGTGATCGTGTCAGCAACAAGCTGCGCTTGTTGCGGGGTTGTCACCGATCCCTCTCGCTCCATGCTGTCGACTTTCGCGCCACTCAGTTTGAGGTCGTGTGATTCGCCGACGAGTGAAGTGCAGTGCGCGAACTCGGTCTTGGTGAATCCGAGGATGGTTCGGAACACAAGCAGAGTCGTGGGGTTGGTTTGGATCGTTGCGGCCAGGACGGCGGGCGTCACGTCCTGGAAGTTGTTTGTGGCGGCGGCGGCGGCGGCGTAGGCCACCTCGAAGGTGGGCAGCTCGTAGAAGTCCGCCGCGTGGATATAGGCGAAGTCAGGTGCGAGCTGTGGTACGTAGGCGATGCGAGCGACATCGGCGTAGATCCCCGGATGCTCTCCGGTCCCGTGGCGTTGGGGGATCAGACGGATTTGTGCGACACGTTCGTCCCAGGTGCTGGTGTGCAGGATTTTGGCGACGGTCTCTTCAGCAGACGACATGACTCAACCAACCAGCTCGCCGGGGGTGTCGTTAGCGACGCCCTCGGCAATGCGTCGGCGGGCCTCGGTTACGAACTCCTCATGGATTTCGAACCCAGCCGCCCGGCGGCCGAGCTGCCGCCCGACTACAACAGTTGTTCCGCCGCCGGCGAAAGGATCGATGACAAGGCCGTCCTCGGGGCTCATCGCCCGGATGAAGAACTCTGCCAGGCCCTCTGGCATGGCGGCAGTGTGGGCGACACCTTTGTGTTGGTTGTAGGTCTGTGAGACGTTGACGACGTTTCCCGGGTCGGCTCCGCCGCGGAGATAGGTCTTGGTGCGATCGCGACCGAAGCCGGCCTCGGTCGTGCGGCGGCCGTTGGTGTCTTTGGCGCGACGGGCGATCTCGGCTGCATCCGCCTTATAGGGGACTCGGACCGCATCGAGGTCGAAGTGGGGGCGGGGGCCGCGGGCGAAGTGGTAGACGTATTCGAAGCTGTCTTTGGTGCGCGGGCCGAACTTCCCGGGCACAGCGTTGGGTTTGGCCCAGATGTAGGTTTCGGTCCACCGCCACCCCATGTGTTGCAGTGCCAGGACCAGCTCGTAGACGTACGGATGCCGCTGCCCCTTGAGCGGTCCGCGGTTGGCGACACGGTTCTTGATGTTGAGGACCAAGCTCCCGGTCTCCGCGGTGGCATCGAACATTGCGCGCGCGATCGGTAGGAACCACTCGACGTATCTATCTGGATGAATACGGCTGTAGGCCCGCTGATCTGCGTACGGCGGACTAGTGAAGAACAGGTCGACCGACCCCGGCTCGAGTTTGGGGATCAGATCCAGCGAGTCGCCGTGATGGACGCCGTCGCGGAGAAGTCGTTGCAAGTTCAACTGCTCAGGAGAGCGCCTTTCGGCCTTTGCCGAGGTTGCTTTGCGAGTCGTCACAGTAGGACTCTAAGCGGAGAGGCACCAGGGTCAACATGCGCGCACCGGTGGTTCCGTATCGGACCGCATGATCTTGCCGTAGAGGATCTCGCGGTCGTCTGGACGGAGCCGGCTTCGAGATCAGATCCGCGCACGAGGTTTCGCGCTCGGCGATCTTGCGGCCGCACCACTCCAGTGTTGCGCTGGCCTCTCGAACACCGCCGTAGCTAGCGAACCGGGCCGTCTACCTCGAACGCACTAACGACGGGGGAAAGGTCGAGAACTACCGGCTCGACAACGGCCATCGCTAATGTGTGCCTGACGATCGAACCAGGGCAAGGCCTAAGCGGAGGAATAGATGCGCGATATCGAGGATGAGTACCTGAGCCTCATTGACGTGGTGGCCGACCGATCAGAGTACGCGGTCGCAAAGCGCGGCAAGCGGTACGACTTCAACACAGCAGAGTGGACAGTCTCAGTAATCGCCGCGGCGATCAGCGGACTTGCCGGTGGAATGCTCTCGGCGTTGGGTGGGGATCTCGCCGAAGCATCTATACGACTTGTACGAAAGATCGCTAATCGCGACCGGACAGAGCCGACTTCAACACAGCAATTGCAGGACCTAGAAACGTTGCACAGGATCGTCATTGAAGTCAGAGGACCTGGTTTACCCAACTCAATCGATTCCGAAGTCGTCCGAGTCCTCAAAGAAGCTGGGCTCGATGACGAAGCCGCCCAGACGGTTTGCCGACGGTTGAGGAGCATCGTCGAGGGAAAGCAGGAGGACAATGAGCCTCCCCCAACCTGATTGGCTCCATGGTCGGCTGGAAGGAGACGACGCCTACCTTGCAAACTGGAGCTTCTATCTAAGCACCCGCCTCGGCGCTGGAATACAGATCGACGACGCAGAGTTCATTGCGCTCCGCCTCATGAGCTTGGCGCACCGAGATGTTGCGGCTAGGAAGATTTCCATCAGCGCCGGGGCCGACTTGACGCTGATCGCGCGATCCTTACAGGAGATCTGCACGGCATTCCGAACCGCATTTCCGAGCGGCGACGCGGTGCGCGCCCGACTTGGAGTCATTGAGGATCCGTTTCAACTCTTACGGAAACTAGTCACGTTGGCGCACAACGGAGAGGACGCGGCTGCGTGGCGCGTATCCATCTACTGGGACCTACGTCGCGAGGCGCGGGCTGCGTATAAATGCTGCAATAATCCGGAGACGATCACCGGCTGGCCCCAGTTGATCAGTGCTTGGTTATGGGCTCTAATCAAGGAACGCATCGTGTACCGGTACGTCCCAGCTTCGATGCCAGATGGATCAGGTCCAGACCCTCGTGTCAAAGAACTGTTCTCCGAAGACGAGCAAGAGATCTTGGAGAAGATAGATGCGGAGCTGGAAGAGGGTTTCGCCGACATCGTCACCGCATTGGTGTGTTACGGGACAGACGAGGTCCAAAGTGAGAACTATGCGCAGGTCTTGGCTGTTCATGCGACCGACGGACGCCTGGAGGCCCGCAGGTTGCTCCGAGATATGAGCCGTGACTTTCGGGCAACTCCGTGGAATTTTAAAGCATGGGATGCGAAGCTGAAGCAAATGAACACTTCGTAGAACGCATTGACCAGCTGGCGGAGACGCCTTCTGTTCCATTCGATGACGTCATTCCCGCTAAGGTTATTTTATACGTTTTTGGTGTCTGCCAGAAGTGCTCAAACGACACCTCACCGAGGTGCGCGAAGTCTATTGACGGCTCATCCCAATCGGGGGTGTAGGAGTTGGGGTCTGAATCCGCCGGTCTCGAGCAGGCTTCGGGCGATGTAGTTGGTCAGGTTGCGGAACCCGAGTGCGGAGCCGCGCAGGTGTTCGAGCCGTCCGTTGAGCGCCTCGGTCGGCCCGTTGCTGGTGCCGGGTCGTTCGAAGTAGGCGAGCACGTCGGCGGCTCGCTTCTTCAGGGTCCGGCCCAGGGTGGTGAGCTCGGTGAGCACCTTGGGGACGCCGGCGCTGAGGTCGGTGATCAGCTTCTCCATGAGCTCGCGGCCACGTTGCCGGTCCTCGTGGCGATAGGCGGCGATCATGCGCTGGTAGACACCCCAGGTCGCCTCGACCTCGACGTGAGCGTCATCAACGAACAGCGCGCGTAGCCTGTCGCTCTGCTTGTCGGTAAGCAGGTCCGCGCCGGTGTGCAGCGTGCGCCGCGACTTGTAGAGCGGGTCGTCCCTGAACCCACGGTGCCCGTGGATCGCGAGTTGGACCCGGCGCCGACACCTGTCGAGGGCGTCACCGGCCAGGCGCACGACGTGGAAGGGATCCATCACCGTGACCGCGTCCGGGATCTCCTCCGCAGCGGCGGTCTTGAACCCGGTGAAGCCGTCCATCGCGACCACCTCGACCGCGTCACGGAAGGCGTCGTCGCGGTCGGCGAGCCAGGTCTTGAACGCCGCCTTCGACCGGCCCTCGACCATGTCCAGCAGCCTTGCTGGGCCGGCGCCATCGCGGACCGGGGTGAGGTCGATGATCACGGTGACGTACTTGTCGCCACGCCTGGTGTGGCGCCAGACGTGCTCATCGACGCCAATGACCTTCACGCCCTCGAACCGCGTGGGGTCGTTGATCAGCAGCCGATTGCCTTCGGCCAGGACCGCGTTGTTGGCGGTGTCCCACGCGACCCCGAGTCCCTCGGCGACACGGGCGACGGTGAGGTGTGCGACCACGATCCCTTCCAGCGCCCACCGCAACCCGGTGCGCGAGAGCTTCGCGCGTGGCTCCGCCGCGGCGCTGGTGTCTTGGCGCCACACGTGTCCGCAGTCGGCACAGCGGTAGCGGCGCACTACAACTTCCAGCACGGTCGGTCGCCAGCCCAGCGGCTCGTGGGCCAACCGCCGGATCACGGTGTCACGAGCAGCGCCTTCGCTGCCGCACCGTCGGCACCACTGATCTGGTTCCACCACGCGGCACGCGAGGACCGCACGATCCGGTTCAAGTCGTTGCCCGGTCACGCTCAGACCGAGGCCGTCGAGTCGAGCGAAGGCGGTCAGGTCAGGGCGGCCGAAGCCGGCCGGCGGGGTAGCGTCGGACACGTCGAGGTCTTTCGGATGGATGGCGTAGGAACCTCCATCGTCGGGAGACCTCGACGTCTATCTGCGGACCG
>NZ_JALGQI010000071.1:0-480 GCF_022810385.1 Rhodococcus sp. ARC_M12
GTCGATCCATAACTGCCGGTACCTTCGACTCCGATTCGCTCGACCTTTCCGGCCGCGGTGATCCAGGCGATCAGGTCCACGTGGCCGGCGGCGGTGGTGGGGAATTCTCGGTCGCCGACCTCGCGTCCGAGGTGGTCGATGATCGCGGCGTGATTGGTGTTCTTGTGTGTGTCGACGCCGACGAAGACGGTGGTGCTGACATCGGGTGGATTGTCGGTCATGCTGGACATGGCTATCCCTTCGTGGTGGTGGCCACGCACCGGCCGGGGACGGCGGACAAGACTGTGATGGGACTCTTTGGACAGGCTCCTATGAAGTCACTTCGCCCCACCGGTCGCGTGTGAGCAGCAACAGCGGGTCGGGTACCGACACATCGTTCGAAGGACAGCCCACCGGGCGTCGGTCACATTGAGAGTCAGGCCCCAACCCACCGCAGATATCCAGTATCACCGGACACATTCATACTCACAGTCACATTGA
>NZ_JALGQI010000033.1:0-5735 GCF_022810385.1 Rhodococcus sp. ARC_M12
GGGGTAGCGTCGGACACGTCGAGGTCTTTCGGATGGATGGCGTAGGAACCTCCATCGTCGGGAGACCTCGACGTCTATCTGCGGACCGACGCGCCCGGCCGACCTACACCGTCATCTGGGAAGAGCCGGGAAAGCCGGCGCACTGTGAATTTGCCGTCGGAACAGGCATTCGGAGTTGGGTGGGTCGTGCCGAATCTCAGGGAATCTCGATACCGGTCAGAACGAGCACCTTCTCCTGCGTCAGGTCCTCCATCGCCGAATGCACCCCTTCTTTGCCCATCCCAGAATCTTTGACTCCGCCGTACGGCATCTGATCGGCGCGGAAGCTCGGCACGTCACCGACGATGACCCCGCCGACGTCCAGGACGCGTGACGCCGTGAACGCCGTCTGCAGGTTCGACGTGAAGATGCCCGCCTGCAATCCGAATCGGGATTCATTGACCTGTTCGAATGCCTCCGCATCCGAGGCGACTTTGCAGAGTACGACAACGGGCCCGAAGACCTCGTGGTCCACAACCTTGGCCCCTGGCGGTGCATCCTCGATGACCGTCGGTTCGACGACTGCGCCCGTGCGTCCGCCGCCGGCCAGAACGGTGGCTCCCCCCTCGACGGCTTCCTCGATCCACTCCTCCACGCGTACGGCTGCGCGGTCGTCGATCAGGGGGCCGACGTCGGTCTCGTCGTCGTCGGGTGAACCGGTCGACAGCGACGCGACGTGAGCCAGAATGCGGCGGCGCATGGCGTCGTAGAGACTGTCGTGGACGAAGACCCGCTGCACCGCGATGCACGACTGACCCGCTTGGTACATCGAGAATCGTGCGATCCTCTCGGCTGCGTACTCCTGTTTTTCCTCGTCGGCCCAGTCTGCGCAGACCACCACCGCGGCGTTACCTCCGAGTTCGAGCGTGACGTGCTTGCGCGGAACGAGTTCTCGGATCGACCAACCCACCGGGACCGATCCGGTGAACGAGACAACCGGTAGCCGAGGGTCCACGACCATGTCCGATGCCTTGTCGTTGGAGACGGTCAGCACTGACCACGCACCCGCCGGAAGCGATGTCTCGGCGAGCATTCCGCCGAGCACCAAACTTGTCAGCGGGGTGGCCGGCGCAGGTTTGACGATGATCGCGCGCCGACCGCCAGGGCCGGTGCCACCTTGTGGGCCACCAGATTGAGCGGAAAGTTGAACGGTGCAATTCCGAGGATGGGACCGCGTGGGACGCGCTGAATCAGCGCCAAGCGGCCGTCCGATCCAGCGTCGGTGTCGAGTCGCTGAAGATGCCCGCTCCATCGTCGTGCTTCCTCGGCCGCCCACCGAAATGTCGACACCGCGCGAGCGACTTCGACTCGCGCCCACTTGATCGGTTTGCCGGATTCGGCAGAGATGAGCCGAGCGATTTCCTCCCGACGCTCGTGCAGACGCGTCGAGACATGTACGAGCGCATCCGACCGAACGTGGGCCGGCGTTCCCGCGAACTCGTCCGCCACCGCGGCGGACGCCTCGATCGCGGCGTCGACGTGTTCCGACGCCGCTTCGAACACCGTCCCCACGATGCGACCGTCGAACGGATTGCGGATCTCGGTAGCGACACCGCTGATAGTCGCTTCGCCGGCAACCCAGAACGGAAAGTGTGTGACGGACATCGGGATCTCCCTTTCGAGGGCCGAAAAGAATGCTCGCCGGCCCCGTGTCGGAGGCCGGCGAGCATCGAGGGCGTGCAGGGTCAGATCAGACGGAGACCGAGGTGGACGCGGATTTCTGCAGAACCTCGAGCGCCTCGATGAGGTACGTCCGGAACACCGGGTGGTTCTCGCTCATCGGGAAGTGCCCGATGTCCTTCATCTCGATGAACTTCGCATTCTTGATCTGCGCAGCTGTGCGGGCACTGTCCTCAGGGGTGGTGAGGTAGTCGTAGTCGCCGGTCAGCATGACGACCGGGCAACGGTCGCCGTCGATCTGGTCGAGCTTGTCGCGCAGGTCGTGGTCCACGGAGTAGAAGTGCAAGTCGCCCTTGAACGCCTCGGATCCCTGCGTGTAGTAGAACCAGGTCTTCCACCGGTCGGCTTCCGGCGACTGTGGTGCCATGAGATCCCATGTGCCACTTGCGCACACCTGCGCAGCGTTCGCGTGGGGGTGCTGCCACCAGTCGAGGTAGAAGCCCGGTGAGTAGTCGGCTCCCTCGACCGGGATGACTCCGGCGAAGCGTTCCGGATGGCGAAGCGCCAGCTGCAAGGCGATGTTGCCACCGAACGACGAACCCATGAAGATCGGATTCTCCAGTTCGAGTGCATCGACCAGGGCCACGATGAAGTTGGCGTAATGGTCGGCCGAGAGCTTGTACTCCTCTTTCCACCACTCTGTGTTCTCCGGCGGATCGGACTTGCCGTGGCGGGGCAGGTCGTACGCGATCACGCGGTAATTCTGCGTGATGTCCTCGTCTTCGAGCAGTCCACGCCACTGGTGGTTGTGGCACCCGGCGGTGTGCTGGCATACCAACGGTTGGCCGGTGCCGTTCTCTAGGTAGAAGACCTTGTACAGAAGACCGTCGACGTCGACATCGACGTAATGGCCGGTCACAGGTGAAATCTTGCTCATGTTCTGTTCCTTCGGTGAGTCGTGTGTGAGTCGGGGACTAGACCGGAACGCCGACGGCGCGCAGCAGTTCGATCTGGCGGGTAACGCAGCGCAGGTTCTGCATCAGGACGAGGACATCTCCCTCGAGCCTCATGTCGCGCTGGAACGACGCCGCCCAGATGCCGTGAAACATCGGTGCCGGAACGGGAACTCCAAAGCCCTGCCACGTCTCGACGCCGGCGCGGATGGCGAACTGATAGGGCCGGTCGAGCGGGCCTGGGTCGACGGCGATTGCGTGGACTTTGCCGTTCGACATCTCGATGACGAAGGAGTGGGTGTCCATGTCGAGGAGGTACGAGCAAGTGAAGTACGTGCCGTGCGCGGAGATCTCGGCGTCTGCGTCGGATGCTTGGGTGAACGCGTCGGCCCACTGTTCCGGGGTCTGGGTGGTGGTGTCGGTTGCTGTTGTCATGTGACCCATCACACGCTGGACCTGCGGGTTCGTCCAATACCAATCGGTCGCCCGATCGATAGGAAACAACTACTGGTGCTGGTCTAGCTGCGGGAATAGCATCGGGGACGTGAATCTTCCGTTGGAGCTCAGGCCGTTGTCGTATTTCGTGGCCGTCGCGGAAGAGCTTCATTTCGGCAAGGCAGCAGCGCGGCTGCATATCGCACAGCCCTCGCTCAGCGTGCAGATTCGCAAACTCGAACACTCCTTGGGAACCGCACTGTTCATCCGCGATTCCCGTCATGTCTCGTTGACCCCTGCCGGGGACAAGCTCCTCGACGGGAGCAGGCAGCTTCTCGCCGATGCCGAGCGTGTCGCGTCGTTGACACGTCAGGTGGGCCGTAGTGGGCGCAACAACCTGATCGTCGGATTCCAGGCGAACGCTGCCGCGGAACTGACGCCGGACATCTTGTCGGCTTTCCGTGCTCTCCACCCCGACGTCGCGGTCGAGATGCAGTCGTTCGACTTCACCGACCCCTACGTCGGGCTCGGCGACGGGTCGGTCGATGTCGCGTTCGTCAGGCCGCCGGTCGTCGTGCAGGACTGGCTTGCGCTCGAGACACTGTTCGTGGAGCCGAGAGTGCTTGTCGTAGCATCCACTTCGCCTCTGGCGCAGCAAGATTCGACCAGTGTCGAAGAAGTGGCGGGGCAACCGTTCGTCGCGAGGCGCAGCCCGGAATCATGGAGGGACTTCTGGCTCGCCGTCAGCTCGAGAGACGGTGAGACCGTTCGTCTCGGTGCCGAAGTCTCCACTGTCGACGAGTGTTTCGAAGCCATCCTCTCCAGCAAGGGCGTGGCGTTCTCACAAGCGTCGACTCAAAGGTTCTATGCGAGGCCAGGTTTGGCATTCGTTCCGGTTACGGGTATACCCCCCACACCGTTGTCCATCGGGTGGCGTTCGGACGTCGACTCGCCTCTGACCCGCGACTTCGTGGCTGCGGCCCGCCGTGTCGCCGTCGATTGTCCGGTTCCGAACTCGTGGGCACCCCCGACCGCCGGCGTTCCGTCGCTGCTCGATCGCTACCAAGCCAAGCTCACGTCCTGAGACCCTCCCACAGGGTCGAGACTTAAAGCTTTCCTCGTCCCGTCCGGACTTCTCTCTGCGCCCGCGGTGGTTCCACCAGGACCTCAGCGAAGACTCCGTCCTTGAGTCGCCACAAGTGAAACCGGGGCCGCTGAGTGGTGACATTCTTCAGGTGCTGGGCCCCTTGCAATTTCAGTGACTTCGTGTGGCGACTTGCTGTCCACAGATTCTGCCCTACCGTCGTCTCTGCCGGCCAGTCTTTTCATCAATATCTTCGACGAAGGCAGCCACCGACAGCCGATCAGCACTGCCGGCAAAGTGCGCGCGAAGCTCACGGTGAAACTCCTCACCAAAATCGAAGAGGGCTAGCGTGGCAATTGCATCTGACATCTCCTCCAGATTGGCCGCTAGGGCGGCTGCAAGAGCGAGGACCCAGGAGGCGGAGCGTTGGTCTGCAAATGCTGCAATCAACAGGGGCGCAGCGGCTTTGTCTGGACGACCAGCGTCTACCTCATGTTGGCCGATCTCGCCCCAAGGCCCGCCGTGTAGCACATCGCACTTCGCAGCAGCGAGACACCGCTTGACTGAGCCGGAAAAGCTCTCGATGGCGGAGCGATCACGCAGAACACGTTCGGCTTTCTTTGCGTCGCGAACTCCGTTCTCCATCCCACTTGAAAGTAAGAAGCTTGCGATTCCGTGCCTCAGACGCCATGCGGGATGCCAGACAGACGCTACCTTCAAGTACTCCTCGAACTGCTCCTTCGCCTGAGTGATCTGACCTTGATGCAGAGCGGAGTTGGCGTGTCCCCATTGAACGGGGCCATATCGTTTTAGAGTCTTGTTACCCATGAGCTGGGCGGATAGGACGATGGAGAACATGGCTGGACGGAAACGCAACTCTGCCGAGGACATCGTGCGCAAACTGCGCCGTGCCGACGAACTCACTGCGGCGGGCAAGACGCAGGAGGAGATCGCGGCGGAGCTCGAGGTGTCGGCGGCGACGTTGTACAACTGGCGGCGTCAGTACGGCGGGATGGACACCGATGCCGCGAAGGAACTCAGAGAGCTGCGCGAGCAGAACGGCAAGCTCAAACGCCTGCTCGCCGAGGCCGAGCTGGAGAAGGATGCGCTGCGGGAGGTAGCGAAGGGAAAATTCTGAGCCCAGCCGCCAAGCGCCGCGCCGTCGACATGCTCGTGAACACCATGAGTCTGTCGAAACGACTGGCGTGCAAAGCTGTTGGGCTTGCCCGCTCCACCTACGCACGAACACCGATAGCCGACACACCCGCGGACCCCGACGCGGCCCTGAGGGCCGCGTTGCGGACATACGCAGGCTCACATCCGCTGCACGGCTTCCGTCGCGCCTGGGCGCATCTGAGACACGACGAGGGTATGTCGGTGAACAAGAAGAAGGTGCACCGGCTCTGGAAGGAGGAGGGTCTGCAGGTTCGGATCTACCATCCACGCAAACGCACCGGCATCAGCTCGTGCCCGCAGATCGAAGCCGATGCACCGAAAGTGGTGTGGGCTATGGACTTTCAGTTCGATTCGACCGTCGACGGGAAGGCGATCAAGATCGCGTCGATGATCGACGAACACACCCGGCAGTCCCTGTTGAACATTGT
>NZ_JALGQI010000034.1:0-5604 GCF_022810385.1 Rhodococcus sp. ARC_M12
CTGCGGCTCGCTCGACAAGCTGGGTGCTGTGAACAGTAATGAGCCGCAGGAGGTCTGCGGATGCGTCTTCTTCTCGTAGCGATCTGACCAATGGGTCACGTTCGGAGACGGCGAAAAACGCAGCCAAACCTCGGCCGAGCGCCAATCTGATATCACCAACGCAAGTGTAGAGTCCATCGTCCACCACACTGACCAGCTGATCGGTCAGTCGTATCGCGTAGCTCTCCGCCACACCGCGCCGGGACCCGAACTCGTTATAGATGGTCTGTCGAGACAAACCGGCTTCCTTCGCGACCTCGGACATGGTCACGGACTTCCAGCTCTGCCGCAGCAGGAGAGCGCTCAATGCGTCTAACGCGGTCGCACGAAGGAGAGTGCTTGCCGCTGTCCGGTAGCCACCATCAGGGCGCGCAGTGTGGACGGAACTCATGAATAGAAGTCTAGGCGCGTTCGGACATTGGTGGTGGGGGATGATGTCGCTGTCGCCAGCGCGTCGATGCTGCCAGAGATGCGACCAGTGGCGTTATCGGCGGGCGAACGAACCAGGCGCAGCGGTGAGCCGAACACCTACGAAGAACTCATCTGTTCTTTCGGTAGGTTTCCCGAGCGGCGTACAGCGAACGCAGAGCATGCAACTCGGCACAACTGCCGGCGTGTGGCGTCAGAAAAGCTCTCCATTGCAGAGGTCGGCTACGCACACCCCTCGTCTGCGTAGCTCGACCTACATCTGGCTGATTTTCACGTCGCGAATATTTCGGCGTTCGATCCGACTCGCGCACCGTGGTAGGTCAACGGATTCCACGAGGGTGCCAACATGAACAGTAGGAGCGGTGTCAATGTGAAGAATGCAAAATCCAGCACGATACCTCGATTTCCACTGCATTCATGGAGGCCTGAAGGGGCCGTCGTCGTGGTGTCGATCGTACTGGATCGGCACCGTTCTGTGATATGTCCAAGTTGGCCAAAGTCGCAAGGAGTCCTTGTTCTTTATGCACAACTCATCCTTCCCTCTTTGACACATGAGGAATGGCTATCGTACAACTAGGTCGTATCGAGTTCGCTCCCGTACTTAAAGGAATCAACCTTGAATCGAGCATTGGACCGTCTCGCAGTTCGTGGTCGGGTGCTGGTCACACCCTGCCAGGGGGAGCCCGAACTGTGGGACTACGAATCCGATCCACCCTACGAGACGGTTGCTCAGCGAGCTGCGCGTCATAAAACTGCAGCGGACTCTTGCATGAAATGTCATATACTGACCGACTGCGAGCAGTATCTTGCTACTGATCCTTCGCCAGTCGGAGTGTGGGCCGGTCGAATCTTGGAGACGTCCGAAGGATCTGTCGAATCAAATGCGGCGAACATTGCGACAAGTGAAGGAATCGAGGGCAAAGAAATGGATATCAATGACCGAATCAAGTCGCTTTCACCGAATGCGGCATTCGATATTCTGATAGCAACAATCGTGAATCAGCATGGCAATGGAGTCTGACGAACGTGGCGCTGGAAACCTGGAAGGTTTGAGCCGGGTCGCAGCCACCCTGCTCAAACCGTCAACCGTGCGTCTACTGAGCCGAGCGGTATGGGTAATTTGAGTACTGTGCTGGGTGTCCACCACGCGGCATCCAGCGCAATCCTGAGGTTCATGAGGATGCCGGCATCGTCCAGCTTGCAACCGCACTCTTTCGCTGCTTGTCGGATGCGGTATTTGACCGTGTTGCGATGGATCGTCATGTCGTGAGCGGTCGCGGTAACGCTACAGTTGTTTGCCAGGTAGACTCGCAAGGTCTCGCGGAGCCAGCGGTTCCGCGCACTGTCCAGAAGCAAGCCTCCGAGTGAGTCTTCCGCTAGATCCCTTAGGCTTTCCGGATCTTCGAGCAGAAGAGTGATGGCTGCAACTTCCTCGAAAGTTACCACCGGACTGATATCGACCTTGCCGTCCGAAACCACGCGGGCCGCGCGCTCTGCCTGCCTGGCTGTCTTCCGAAAACCATTTTCACCACTCTGCACGGTTCCAATTGCTGCTCGAATTCGGCCGTACTTCTGAAGAACGTCTGTAACGCTTTCAAGGCAAATCCTTCCGGCGTGAATTATCGGAAACCAAACCAGGGATCGGGCATCGCCTTTACTGTTGACTTGCGGTCGACCGATCGTACCGAGTCTGACGTTAACGGTATCTACGAGCTGGTGCCAGGACTTGCTCGGGAATGGTTCCCGGTCATTCGTCCAAAACTCAATGGCAATATGGTTTCCTGTGAGATTGTAATATGAATCGATTTTGTATGCGTCCAAAGGATCTGTGCATGATGGCGACATTGCGCGTTCGAGTTCCGTGTTTACAGAACTATTTTCTTCACGTATCTTCGATTTCTCCGCTTCGTATTCTGAACATGCGTCCTGACACACGCGGTCTATGAAGACGGCAGACCTGCTGACCAGATGCGCAAGTTGATTCGCGGCCAACGTGTGCGTAGCTCGCGAGAGCGAGAACAGGACATGCTCAAGAAATCTCGATTGGCCCAGGTGATAAGCGCGGGCGAGCGCCGTCAGCGGGACATGCGTGTGTGCGAGAACGCGAGCATGGCACAGGGCGGCATGCGGAGCTCGCAAGTTGTCGTGCTCAGTCCTGTCGGCCAGGAAGTCGATAGCCGCATTGATGTTGGCTTTCACGCTGGTGTGTAGAAGTCCGGTTGCGTCTGCATTGCCGTTCATTTCATGGATTGATGCACTTATGAATGAAGAGATATTCTCGGTCAACTCTGCCTTCCTGTCCTCCATCTCGTCCACAAGTGTTTCCATCAAATGAGTCGATACCATTTTAGTGTCATACCTACCCTGGTAGTTCAATTCTGGAGCGGCACGCCATTTCGGTGACGATCGCTGCGGATCTAGCTTGTCGATCTCGGGGCTTGCCCCGCCGCCTGTGCACCTCGGCTTCTCGTCAGAGCCCTCCTTGCTGGCTTCTGACGCACCGGCTCCTTTCGGTTCGGCTCGCCGGTGACGGAAGCGTCAGCGGCTTGTGGTTGATGAGCTGCATCACTAGTATCTGTACACGCAGGCTGCATCTGTCAATTAATTGGACAAAAAATTATCGTCTGTATAGTAGTGTGCCCGGGTAGGCAGGCGGTCGGCTTTGGTCTCACCGTCGAGGGGGCGCACTCTTGCGCTGGGGTCCAGGCCCCTGGGGCGAGGAGCAGTTATCCGGTTTGAAGAACCAGAAGGAGACGCCATGGCGACGCCACCGAGCAGTTCAATCGATTACGACGTTCTGATCGTCGGTTCGGGCTTCGGCGGAAGTGTCACTGCGCTGAGGCTGGTGGAGAAGGGGTACCGCGTTGGGATCCTGGAAGCCGGGCAACGCTTCGAGGACAAGGACTTCGCGAAGAACAGTTGGGATCTCAAGCGTTTCCTGTGGGCACCGAAACTCGGTCTGTACGGCATCCAGCGCGTACACCTGCTGCGCGATTGCCTCATCCTCGCCGGTGCCGGAGTGGGCGGTGGATCGCTGAACTACGCGAACACCCTCTACAAGCCTCAGGCGCCGTTCTTCGAGGACAAGCAGTGGGCGCACATCACCGACTGGAGCAGTGAGCTCTCGCCGTTCTACGACCAGGCCACCCGCATGCTGGGCGTGGTGCGCAATCCGCACATGACCCCTGCCGACGAGGTGATGAAGTCGGTCGCCGAGGACATGGGTGTCGCCGACACTTTCATTCAGACACCGGTGGGCGTGTTTTTCGGTGACGAGCCCGGCAAGACCGTCCCGGACCCGTACTTCGGCGGCGCAGGCCCCGAGCGCACCGGTTGCATCGAATGTGGTGAGTGCATGACCGGTTGCCGCCACGGAGCCAAGAACACCCTGTTGAAGAACTACCTCGGCTTGGCCGAGCGCGCAGGAGCCGAGATCGTGCCGATGACGACGGTGTCCGGCCTACGCCCCCGATCCGACGGCACCTGGGATGTCGACACCGAGCGCACCGGCGCTCGGCTCCGCAAGGGCAAGAAGACCTACAGCGCGGCCAATGTCGTTCTGGCAGCCGGTACCTGGGGCACTCAGAACCTGCTGCACAAGATGAAAGACACCGGCGCGCTGCCCAAGCTGTCGGACACACTCGGCGAACTGACGCGTACTAACTCCGAGTCGATCGTCGGAGCGGCCAAATACGAGGTGGACCCGTCGATGAATCTCACGCGTGGCGTTGCCATCACGTCCTCGTTCCACCCCAGTCCCAACACCCACATCGAGCCGTGCCGCTACGGCAAGGGTTCGAACGCGATGGGCATGCTGCAGACCCTGATGACCGACGGCGGAGGCAAGATTCCGCGGTGGCTCAAATTCGTGTTCGCGATGATCGCGCATCCGGTTCAGTTCGTCCGTGTGGTCAACGTCCGGCGCTGGAGCGAGCGCACCATCATCGCGCTGGTCATGCAGAACCTGGACAACTCGATCACCACGTTCACCAAGCGTGGGCCGTTCGGCCGCACGATCTCCAGCAGGCAGGGCCACGGGGAGCCGAATCCGACGTGGATCCCCGAAGGCAACGACGCCACCCGGCGGATTGCCAAGAAGATCGGCGGCCTCGCGGCCGGTACCTGGGGAGAGCTGTTCAACATCCCGCTCACCGCCCACTTCCTCGGCGGCTGCGCCATCGCCTCGGATTCGGCGCACGGCGTCATCGATCCGTACCACCGCGTCCACGGCTACCCGACGCTGAGCGTGGTGGACGGGGCAGCGGTATCGGCCAACCTCGGCGTCAACCCGTCGTTGACGATCAGCGCGCAGGCCGAGCGGTCCGCCGCGCTGTGGCCGAACAAGGGCGAGCTCGATCTTCGTCCGGCACAGGGGCTTCCGTATCAGCGGCTCGATCCCATCGCCCCCAACTCGCCCGTTGTTCCGGTGGACGCTCCGGGTGGACTGAGATTGCCTATCGTCGAGATCCGAAATGGCCATCTGGTCGCCGGTGAGACGGCTTCGCGGTGAAAGAAGTACTTGGTGAGCGCGCATTTCGAAACAGGAGCCCAGCCGCTCGATGCCTTCGTGCGGAGCGCAGAGTTGTCGCAATCCACATCTGGAGTGGACTCAGGTCGGATCTCTGGGGCGAACCGTCTGACCCGAATTCACAAGTTTTTGACTCTACGTAACATGGCCGCCATTCACGTTTGCGGCGACACTGTTATCAATCGCGAAGAAAATTGAGGAGTTGACATGGCAGTTGTAACTTTCGTCGCCCACGATGGTGAGAAGCACGAGGCGGGCTTGGTCGAAGGTCGATCGTTGATGCAGATTGCAACCGACAATGCTGTGCCGGGGATCGATGGAGACTGTGGGGGCGAAACGGCCTGTGGCACCTGCCATGTGATCGTCGACCCGCAGTGGTCAGGAGAGGTGGGTCTGTCCGGTGCCAACGAGGAGGAGATGCTGGCTATGAACCCCGAGCGTGAACCCACGTCTCGGTTGTCGTGCCAGATGGTGGCCTCGGAAGCGTGGGATGGCCTGATCGTTCGAACACCTGAATTCCAATTGTGATGTGTGAAAGGCAGGCACGACAGCATGAAAGTTTCTGAGTCGATCACCGACAAGGTCCAGTCGACCATCCCTATAGGGCT
>NZ_JALGQI010000035.1:0-5389 GCF_022810385.1 Rhodococcus sp. ARC_M12
TGGGTTCGCGGATGTATCGCACCGGTGATGTGGTGCGGTGGAATGCTTCGGGTGCGTTGGAGTATGTGGGGCGTAGCGATTTTCAGGTGAAGGTGCGTGGTTTCCGGATCGAGTTGGGTGAGATCGATTCGGTGTTGGCTGCGGTTGCGGGTGTCGATTTCGTGGTGACCATCGGACGTGAGTCTGCTGCTGGGTCGACGGTGTTGGTGTCGTATGTGTTGCCGGTGGCCGGTAGCAGTGTCGAGGCGGGTGCTCTGCGTGAGCATGTCGGTTCGGTGTTGCCTGCTCATATGGTGCCGTCGGCGTTCGTGATGTTGGAGTCGATTCCGCTGACCCCGGCAGGCAAACTCGACCGCACCGCACTACCCGAACCCGAACTCGGTTCGCAGGGTGCATACGAGGCCGCGGAGACGGAATACGAGGCCGCGGTCGCGGCGGTGTTCTGCGACGTGTTGGAGGTCGATCGGGTCGGCGTGACCGACAGCTTCTTCGATCTCGGCGGAAACTCCCTTGTGGCAACGCGTTTGGTTGCACGAGTCAACTCTGCTCTCGGAACAGATCTGAAGGTTCTGGACCTGTTCGAGGCGTCGACGATTCGCACTCTGGCAGAACGGGCCGAATCCAAGGGCGCATCGTTGCATCGCCGTCCGGCACTGGTCGCCGTGGATCGGCCCGATTCCGTCCCGCTGTCTCTCGCGCAGCAGCGGATGTGGTTCATCAACCAGTTCGACGTGTCCTCTCCCGCGTACAACATTCCCCTCACCGTCCGGTTGACGGGCCGTCTGGACGTGGACGCGATGTCGGCGGCCGTCGGTGACGTCCTGTCCCGACACGAATCGCTCCGCACGGTGTTCCCGACGGTGGGCGACCTACCGAACCAGGTCATCGCTCCGGTCGAGGACGTCACCGGATCGAACCTCCCACTCCATCTGGTCGATGCCGACGCAGCAGCGGTCGAGACTCTCGTATACGCCGCTGCTACAACAGGATTCGACGTCACGGTCGATCTTCCCTTCCGGGCGGTGCTGTACCGAACCGGCCCGGAGAGTTTCGTACTCTCCATCGTCGTCCATCACATTGCGGCGGACGGTGCTTCGATGGCACCGCTGGCCCGAGACGTGATGGTCGCCTACGGTGCACGATCTGCTGGTTCGGCTCCGATGTGGGAGCCCCTGGCCGTGCAGTACGCAGACTTCGCGCTGTGGCAGCATGACGTTCTCGGTGACGAGAAAGACCCCACCTCGGTGGCATCGCGCCAGATCGACTTCTGGCAATCGGCGCTGGCCGACCTGCCCGACGTGTTGCCCATGCCGCACGATCGGCCACGCCCGACTCAGCAGTCGATGCGCGGCAGCGTCACTCCGTTCACGATTCCCGCCGACGTCGCTGCTCGGTTGTCCTCGGTCGCTGCCGCACACGAGTCGACGCTGTTCATGGTCGTGCACTCCGCACTTGCAGTGCTGCTCGCGCGTCTGAGCGGCACCCAGGACATTGCCATCGGCACTCCGATCGCCGGACGAGGCGACGCAGCGCTCGACGATCTCGTCGGCATGTTCGTGGGAACGCTGGTGCTGCGGACGCAGGTCGAGCCGCAGGCGACGTTCGCTGAACTGCTCGCCGACACCCGCCGGTCCGATCTGGCGGCCTTCGACAACACCGACATCCCGTTCGAGCGTCTCGTCGACGTTCTCGACCCGGCGAGGTCGACCGATCATTCACCGCTGTTCCAGGTTCTTCTCGAGTTCCAGAACAACGCGTCGGCGACACTCGAGTTGCCCGATCTCACTGTCGACTTCCAGGAGATCAGCACCGACACAGCGAAGTTCGATCTGCAGCTCCGCGTGGATCAGGAACCCGTCGACGAGTCGGGTGACCTGTCGGCTGCGTTCACCTACGCCACAGATCTCTTCGATGCAGAAACGATCGACCGATTCGTCGATCGTTTCCTCCGGATCGTGTCGACCATCGGCGCGACGACGGACATTCGCACCGGCGACATCGACATTCTGTCCGCTGCGGAGCGGGAACTGGTCCTGTTCGAGTGGAACGACACCGCACGGCAGATCGAATCCCCGGTTCATCACCAGATCCCGGCCGGCGACGTCGAGATGACGCTCAGCGCCCTCTTCGACCGACAGGTGCTGCGCAGTCCGTATTCGACCGCGCTCGTGTTCGAGGACGAACACATCACCTACCTCGAACTGGACGAGCGCGCCAATCAGTTGGCGCGGCACCTCATCTCGCTCGGCGTGGCACCCGAGTCCCACGTCGGGCTGGCGATCCGCCGATCGATCGACTTGCTCGTCGGCATGTACGCCATCGTCAAGGCCGGCGGTGCCTACGTTCCGATCGATCCCGATCATCCGGTCGAACGGTCGTCCTACGTACTGTCCAGCGCTCAGCCGGTGTGCATCCTCACCACGAGCCGCGACTGGATCAACATTCCGGTCGCCACTCCGGTGCTCGCAGTCGATTTGCTGGACGTCTCCGATCGCGATCGCTCCTCGGTCACCGACTCGGACCGTCTGGGAAGTCTGCACGGCTCGAACACCGCGTACGTGATCTACACCTCCGGTTCGACCGGCCGCCCCAAGGGCGTTGCCGTGACCCACTCGGCGATCGTGAACCGGTTGCTGTGGATGCAGCACGAGTACCACCTCGAGCCGGCCGACACCGTTCTGCAGAAGACCCCAGCAACGTTCGACGTCTCGGTCTGGGAATTCTTCTGGCCCTTGCAGGTAGGTGCCAAGCTGGTGGTGGCCGAACCGGACGGCCACCGCGATCCGGCGTACCTGTCCCGCATCATCGCGGACGAGCACATCACCACGGCGCACTTCGTACCGTCGATGCTCGCGGTGTTCGCAGCGGGAGCGCGAGCCGCCGAATGCGTCTCGCTGCGGCTGGTGTTCTGCAGTGGCGAGGCACTTCCGCCCGCCACAGCGGCGCAGTTCGCACAGTTCTCCCTCGCCGAGCTGCACAACCTCTACGGGCCGACCGAAGCCGCCGTCGACGTCAGCTACTACCACGTGACCGGTCGCGACGCGGTGTCCATTCCCATCGGCGCACCCGTATGGAACACCCGGTTGTACGTTCTCGACGCCTCGTTGCGACCGGCCCCGATCGGTGCTCCGGGCGAGCTGTATCTAGCGGGTGTACAACTCGCGCGTGGTTACGTCGGCCGCGGCGACCTCACGGCGGATCGCTTCGTCGCAGATCCGTTCGGCGATCCGGGCGAGCGGCTCTACCGCACAGGCGATCTGGTGCGCTGGCGCGCCGACGGCGAGCTGGAATACATCGGCCGTACCGACTTCCAGGTCAAGCTGCGCGGCCTCCGCATCGAGCTGCCCGAGATCGAAGCAGTGCTGCTCAGATCCGAGTCGGTTGCGCAGGCGATCGCGTTGGTGCACAAGGACCCGAACACCGGTGAGACGCTCGTGGCCTATGTCGTCGGCGCGCACGGTTCTGCTGTCGACCCCGCAATCCTGACGGCCGAAGCTGCACGTCGTCTCCCGGGGTACATGGTGCCCTCACACGTGGTGGTGCTCGACTCGCTGCCCGTCAATGCGAGCGGCAAGCTCGATCGCAAGGCATTGCCCGCGCCCGAGTTCACCGTCGCCGCTTCGGAATTCTTCGCGCCCGAGAACCCCGTCGAAGAGATCGTCGCCGGTGTCTTCGGCGACCTACTCGGTATATCTCAGGTCAGCGTCACCTCGAGCTTCTTCGAGATCGGTGGCAACTCGCTGATCGCGATGCGCCTGGTCGCGCGGGTCAATGCAGCACTCGGCACCGACATCGGCATCAGAGATCTGTTCGACGCGCCCACCGTGCGGGCCTTGTCCGCAGGCATCGACATCGGCGAGCACGACGCTGCCGCCGCTCCTCGGCTGGTCCCGCAGGAGCGGCCGGATGTCGTGCCGCTCTCGCTGGCGCAGCAGCGGATGTGGTTCATCAACCAGTACGACACCACGTCGGCTGCGTACAACGTCGCGTTCGCCATGCGGCTGAGCGGTGTCCTCGACGTCGACGCGATGCATTCGGCCATCGGCGACGTGCTGTCCCGCCACGAGTCGCTGCGCACGATGTTCCCGCTGACCGACGGCGGCCCCGTTCAGACAATCCTCGACGTGGCGTCGGCACTGCCGGATCTGACACCGATTCATGCGGCCGACGAGCGACACCTGCACGAGTTGATCGGTGAGGCAGCAGGTTCGGGCTTCGACGTGGTGGCCGACGTTCCGCTGCGAGTCCGACTGATTCGGGTCGGCGAGCACGAGCACGTGCTCGTCCTCGTGGTGCACCACATCTCCTCCGACGGGTTCTCGAGCGCCCCGCTGGCCAGAGACCTGATGGTGGCCTACAGCGCCCGGGCCGCAGGACACGCACCCGGCCAGGAACCGTTGCCGGTGCAGTACGCCGACTACGCACTGTGGCAGCGCCGGTTCCTCGGCGAGGAGTCCGACCCCGAGTCGTTGATGGCCAAGCAGGTCGCCTTCTGGGTCGACACGTTGTCCGGCAGCCCCGAGGTGCTGACTCTGCCGACCGATCGCTCGCGACCTGCGGTGGCGTCCCTGCGCGGCGACACCGTCTCGTTCGAGATCGACGCCGCGATCCATGCTCGTCTCGCTACCGTTGCCGCCGAGCACAATTCGAGTTCGTTCATGATCGTGCACGCGGCTCTGGCGGTGCTCCTGGCCCGCCTTTCGGGTAGCGAGGACATTTCGGTGGGAACGCCGATCTCGGGCCGCGGCGACGCCGCCCTCGACGAACTCGTCGGCATGTTCGTCAACACCCTCGTTCTGCGTACCCAGGTGTCCGGCTCGACTCGATTCGAGGACCTGCTCTCGGACGTGCGCACCGTCGACCTCGCTGCGTTCACTCATTCGGACGTCCCGTTCGAGCGCGTCGTCGATGCGGTCGATCCGGCGAGATCGACTGCCCATGCTCCGCTGTTCCAGGTGATGCTCGAGTTCCAGCAGACCGACCGTCCTACGGTGACGTTGCCGGGTCTGTCGATCGAGGGCATCGAACTTCCCAACGACATTTCCAACTTCGACCTGCAGCTGACGGTCGCCGAGGAATTCGACAAGTCCGGAACCCCACTGGGCATCGGTGCCGGCTTCCGTTACGCCACAGAACTGTTCGACGCAGACACAATCCGAGTGCTCGCCGATCGCCTGATCCGGATCCTCGATACCGTGACGGCAACGCCGTCCATCCAGGTCGGTGACATCGAGATTCTGTCGAGCAACGAGTACGACTCCTTGGCTCCGGTTCGTGGTCCGCGGTCTGTGGTGGGTGTGGTGTTGCCGGAGTTGTTGGCTGGTGCTGTGGGTGTGGCCGGTGTCGGTGGTGTTGCGGTGGTGTCGGGTTCGCGGGTTGTTTCTTATGG
>NZ_JALGQI010000036.1:0-3818 GCF_022810385.1 Rhodococcus sp. ARC_M12
GGGTGTGGTCTGGGCAGATTCGTGGCCACAGGCGGTCACATTCGTGGCCGCGAGTGGTCAGTTCTTATCGGCCGTCAGTGGGCATATTCATGGCCGCCTGTGGTCAGTTTTTCATGGCCGCCGACAAAGAACGAATGCGTCTACCGAACGATCTACTCCACCAAAAGCAAAGCACGACAAGACATCGTCAGATACATCGACGGCTTCTACAGTTCACAACACCGCCATTCGGCGCTCGGGTACCGAACCCCGAACGCTGTCCACTACAGTTACGGGCAGTCCGCAAACGCGGCTTCAGAATAGTCATCTCCAGTGTCGGAAATCCTCGCGGCAGATCAACCCCACGCACGGCATCCGACCGTGATCGTCGGCGAACGCGGGTACAACCGCTGCCGTTGGTACCGTTGGGGTGAACCTCACGCCTCAATAACGTGTCCCTATGGTTTCTGTCAAGCTGCGTGAGCTGCGGGCGGTTGGTACAGGGTCTTGTTCTTGAGCATGGCGTACAGGACGTCGCATCGGCGTCGAGCGAGGCAGATGAGCGCGGCGTTGTGTTTCCTGCCTTCGGCTCGCTTGCGGTCGTAGTAGGCGCGACTGGTGGGGTCGTGCAGCGCGGCGAAGGCCGAAAGGAACAACGCGCGTTTGAGTTTGCGGTTTCCTGATCACGCTAAATGCTCACCTCGGATCGAGGTGCCGGATCGGTGGGTCACGGGTGCGATGCCGGCGTAGGCGGCCAGGTGTCCTGCTGATTTGAATGCCGATCCGTCACCGACTTCGAGAAGGATGCGTGCGGCAGTCCTGACTCCGACGCCTGGCATCGAGATCAGGAGCGAGGAAAGAGGGTGGGCACCGAGCATCCTCTCGACGTCCGAGCCAACTGTGTTGCGTTGCTGCAGTGTCTCTTTGAGCGAGTCCGCCAGTTTGGGTAGAACAGTCTCGGCAGCCGCAGACCCGGGCACTACTACCGTCTGAGCCTCGAGTGCGGCGTAGATCTCCGCAACCAGTCTTGCCCCCATCCTGAGCGCGTTTTTGGCGGCGAAGCGGTCAGTTTCCGCTTACCAGCAGCGCGGATGCCGCCGGGGCTACCGCAGCGGGACAGGATCTCGAGCACTGCCGGGTGTGTCACACGCGGTCCGAGGACTCGTTCGAGCGCGGGGTGAATGCCGGTCAGCAGTCCGCGGATTCGGTTGCTGACGCGGGTTGCTTCACCGGCGAGATCGTCATCGAAACCGATCAGCACACCGAGCTCGGCGAGTGTGTCATCACCGGTATCGACTCGTCGCAGCGTGTGGGGCATGGTCCGGGCCGTGTCGGCGATGTGAACGCAGGCCCGCGCATCAGTTTTGGCTTGCCCTGGATACAGATCTGCGATGCGGCGCATCGACAGACCCGGTAGGGACGCGAACTGGTGCTCGCAGGATCGGGAGACGGTGACCGGCAGGGCGTCGCCGATCGTATTAGGCTGATCGACGACGATCAACAGCGGCCCGCGCGTGGCGAGGCGGTCGAACACTGTGCGCAGGCGGGCCTCGTCATTGGGTAGGGCTTTGCCGTACAGACGGGTTCCGTCGACGGCGAGACCGACGGCGTGATGTTCGGATTTTCCCACGTCGATGCCGCAAAACACGGCGTAGCTCGTGGCCATGAAGCAGTCCTTCGTCCGGTCACCGATCCGACGTCAACACCCGGCGACAGCCCCCCACCCCCCCCCGGATCATCGATGACAGGGGCGAGAAGTCATACCGGGTCTGGCTACCGTAGCCCTCGGTTTCAAGTATCAGCTAGAAGATAACGGGCCTGGCCCGATAGCGCACACGACGCGGCCGTCGAGCCGAAAACGGTGACCGCGAACATCGAAGGCTTCCGTCGGCGGCTGAATTGTTGTCGGCGCGGGGCAGAGATCAGGGTCTGTTGCCGAGCAACGACACGGCATCGATGCAGCGTCCACCGAGAGGCGTTCGACTGTTCCGTCCGGCAACTCTTCGGTCGTTCGGTGCCTCCGCACGCCTGCGGCGATCCGGCACGAGAGGCTGCAGCACAGTGCGATGCACCGTCTACCGCGCGCCGTCGAACGACGATGGGCATCATCTCGTGATGGCGGACAGCGAGCGTGAAGCAGACTCCAGGGACTCCACCAGGATCAGCTCGAGTGCAGGCAGTTCGGCAGCCGACACGGCCACCGCAGCTGCGCGTGTTCGCACATCGAGACCGCGTTGTGTTCCGGCGCGGGCAGTTTCGGTCCAGGCCTGGGCGCAGTGATCGGCGGCCACCGCGAGGTCTGCGGTAGCGGGATCCCCGGTCAGACGTGCAATCTCGGTACAGCCGTCGGCGAGAAGCCGACGAAAGAGCCCGCCTCCGGTTCCGGCCTTTTCGATGAAGATACCGAGACTGAACAGCAACGTCTCGAGGTCATCGGGCGGAAGGTCGACCCAGCTCTTGACGTCGGTTGCCAGCTGGTCGACCGCGGCCAATCCTTCGGCACCGGCCGCTGGTACGTGGTCGGCTATTCCCGGTGTCGATGGGGCGCGCATGCTGGCGGCGGATCGGGCAAAGGCCGCGGCCGCGGCAGTAGACACGGGCGGCAGTGTCTGCGGCCATGTGATTCGGTACGTGCAGTGACGTGTCGGTTGCGGGAACGAGGTGGAAGATCGCGCCCGAGCGAGCGCGTCGAGCGGGATCTCCTGCACATCGGCCCGATCGTTGTCGACGACCGAGGCAGTCCCCCCGATCTCGTCGTAGCCGATCACCACGATGTCGTGACGACTCATCTGCAGTTTCACCCGTAGGTAGGGCAGCTCAGCGATATCGGCCCAGACCAGACTGGGTCGTCCCGCATCGATGTCGTCGCGAACCCATGACCATCCCTCAGCGGGATCGTCGGTCGTGAGAACCTCGACTTGTCCGCCGAGCCTGCGCGGTAAGTCGATCTCGAAGTCGGCACCGCGGCCGACCAGGTACATCGGTGGGACCAGGTCGTCCGATCGCAGGTAGGACAAACCCAGATCACCACCCAGTGCGAACACCAACCCCTCGTCGGGTGGTCCGTCCCATCCCAGACCATGCCACTGGAGAAGGTCTCGCATTGCACCTGACCCGCAGTGCCCTCCCATCCGGTGGGGATAGTTCTCGATCAGAGTCGTGTGGGTCACTGTGGCTGCCTTTCGGGTGGATGGTCGAGCGCGCGTGTCGGCACGCTCAGCTGTTCCGGATTCTGTCGAGATACGTTCGGCGAGCAGCCATGTCGACGTCCGCGAGGAACACCGAATCTGTGTTCAGGGCCGCACCCAGTCCGGTCGCCAGACGCCGGGGGACGAATTTCACCGCCGCGACCATTGCGCCGGCGAGACGGGTGACGCGGACGAAGGGGCGTGGATTCTCGATCAGATCTGCTGTCGCGCGGGCGATCTCCTCCGGCTCGGCGTTGCGTAATCCCTTTGCGCCGGCGGTTCCGGCGACGAGTTCGGTGTTGGTGAACGTCGGGCGGACTGTGGACAGTCGAACCCCTGACTTGCGGTACTCCAGTCGTGCGGCCTCTGTGAATCCGATGACTGCGAACTTGGTAGCGCAGTAGGTCGCCAAACCAGGTACCGCGAGCTCGCCGGCCAATGACGCAGTGTTGATGATGTGTCCGGTGCGGCGCGGCAGCATGCGCTGAAGAGCCAGTTTGGTCCCGAAGATGACCCCCAGGACATTGATCTCGACTTGCCGCCGGGTTACTGCATCGTCCTCTTCGTGGGCGTGGCCGGTAGGCATGATGCCCGCGTTGTTGATCAGGATGTCGAGGGGTCCGAGTTCACGTTCGACCAGGTCCAGAAACG
>NZ_JALGQI010000037.1:0-3321 GCF_022810385.1 Rhodococcus sp. ARC_M12
TCGAAGACTCCTCGCTCGCGGACATACTCCATGTGCTGAGCTCCGTCTGCGGTGAAGGCATGCATGAGAGCATCGCGATCGCCGTCGAATTCCACTGGCGGCACGCCGAAACGAGCGCACAACTCGACATTGAATGCCGGCGTGGCCTTCAACCACCGGCCCTCGATGTAGAGGCGACTGTAGCCGTGGTAGACGAACAGGTCGGTGCCGCCCATCAGCGCGCGCAACGTCTCGGTCTGCAGGTGATTTCGGACGTCGGCGAAGCCGAGCAGTGCCGGGATACCCGCCGCCCGGCACACTGCGGTCAACAGCACCGCCTTCGGGACGCAGTAAGCGCGCCCGGTCTCGAGGACGAAGCTCGCCCGATAGTGGGCCGGATCGTCCGACACGGTGTACGGGTCGTACCAGATCCGGTCGCGGACGGCGGCGAAGAGGCGTCTGGCCTTGTCACGGTCGCTGCTCGCATCCCCGATTGCCGCGGCGGTGAACGCCCGCACGGATTCGTGCTCGATGTCGAGGAAGTCCGTTGCTCCCAGGTACGCGTGTGGTGTCTGCGTCGTATGTGCCCCGGGCGGGCGGTCTGTCATGGTCATCGCTGATGTTCCCTTTTCTGAGCAAACCGGTTGCTGTTGTGTGCACAACGACCGAAGGATCGGTCAGTTGCGCGCGAGTCCGCCGAGCATCAGGTCTTCGCGTTGGACGGGGAGTCGCTGGGCGATCACCCGTTTGCTGTACATGAACTCGCGCGGGCGACCTATGCAGTCGGCGGCAATGAGCTCACCGGCCTGGAGATAGAAGCAACTGAAATCACTGTCGCGGCTGGGGTCACCACTGAGAACCACTTCGTCGTATCCAGTGTTGAGGCCGGCGATCTGCAGCTTGAAGTGATACTGATCTGACCAGAACCACGGCAACGCTTCGATTTTTCTGGACTTCCCGCAGGCGGTCGAGGCAGCGACTTTGGCCTGCTCTCCTGCGCTCGAGACGGACTCCAACCGTAGTCGACGGCCGTAACGGGCCATGTCGTGGCTCGCGCAGTCCCCCGCCGCCATGATGTCGGGGTCGTTGGTCCGAGTGTGATCGTCGATCACGATGCCGTTGTCGATGACAAGACCCGCATCGGCGGCGAGGTCGGTGTTCGGCTCGACGCCGACACCGACGATGACCAGATCTGCGGGGATCGATTCCCCGCTGGCCAAACTGACTTCACGAACCTCACGGTCACCGGACAGGCCTTCGACCATCGCGTTCGTTCTGATGTCGACTCCCTGCTCGCGATGTATCCGCTCGAAGAACGTCGATACCTCGGGAGCAGTGACCCGCTCGAGCACACGCCCAGTTGCCTCGAGAACTGTGACCTGCACGCCCAGTGCGCGCAGCGATGCCGCTGTCTCGAGTCCGATGTAGCCGCCTCCGACGATCACCACCCGCCGGCCAGGGCCGGTGGCCATACGGATCCTCTCGACGTCCGCTGCGGTGCGCAGGTAGTAGACCCCGTGGAGATCGGCCCCGGGAACGGTGAGCCGACGAGGGCGGGCTCCCGTGCACAGCGCGAGCTTGTCGTAGGCCAGCTTCTCCCCGGTGTCGAGAACGACGTTGCCTTCCGACCGAACGATGGCCTCCACCTGCGCGTTCAGGAGCTGAATACCTTGCTTGGAGTAGAAGTCCGTGCTGCGAATGGCGATATCGTCGAGTACGCATTTGCCCGCCAGGTATGCCTTCGACAGCGGGGGGCGTTGATAGGGAGTGGCAGACTCGTTACCGATGAGGACGATCTCGCCTGTCCAACCTTCTTGGCGCAAACTAGCTGCCAGTTGTGCCCCAGCATGGCTTGCGCCGACGATGATCGCCCGTTGCGATGTCATGCGCTGGAAGTAGGCGTCAGGCGCACCATCATCTTGCTGATGCCCCGCACGAAATTCGACTGAACGTACTCGGGGTCGCCGACGACCTCGATGTTCTCGAAGCGGGGAAGCAACTCCTCCCACAGAATCCGCAGCTGCATTTCGGCCAGCCGATTGCCCATACACCGGTGTACACCGAATCCGAACGCGATGTGATTGCGCGCATTGGCACGATCGATGATGAAATCATCAGGATTCTCGAAAACGCGTTCGTCGCGGTTACCCGAGGCATACCACATCACCAATTTGTCACCCTTGCGGATGAATTGTCCGTTCAGAACGGTGTCGGCTTTGGCGATTCGGCGCATGTACGCCAAGGGTGTTTGCCATCGGATGATTTCCGAGTTCATGTTGGGGATCAAATCGGGATTGGCCTTCAATTTCTCGAACTGGTCGGGGAATTGGTTCAACGCAAGAACGCCACCGCTCATCGAGTTACGCGTCGTGTCGTTCCCACCGACGATCAGCAGGACGAGGTTGCCCAGAAATTCCATCGGACGATCGATCAGATCCTTGGTGTCCTCGTTGCTCTGCAACATGGTGATCAGATCGAAACCGGACTCTTCCCCTGCAGACCTCCTGGCTGCTTTGTCATGCCAGAGAGCGCTGAGGCCACGCGCCATGTCACGCATGCCCTCGAACACCTCGTCGTTGTCCGAGGGCCCACCGTTGGCTTGCTCCATCGAGGTTGCCAAATCGGACCAGTAGACGAGTTTGCGGCGTTGTTCGTAGGGGAAATCCAGAAGAGTTGCGAGCATCCGAGCTGTCAACTCGATCGAGACATTCTGCACCCAGTCGAACGGCTCGTTCAAGGGGAGGTCGTCCAATACCTCCCGTACCCGCGATCGGATCAGTCCCTCCATCTCCCGGAGGTTCTTCGGTGCGACAACCCCCTGGACGGCAGCGCGCTGCTTGTCGTGGCGTGGCGGGTCCATCGCGATGAACATCTCGATATCGAGAAACCGGGGCGGGACGCCGATGACGATGAACGGTTCGGCCGAGAACACAGCGTGGTTCTTGTCGACGGCCACGATATCGGCATGGCGCGTGACCGACCAGAACGGGCCGAACGGACTGTTGGGTTGGTAATGAACCGGTGCCTCGTTCCGCACGCGCTCGAAGTACGACTGCCACCGCCCTTGTCTGTAGAGAAAGGGGTTACTGAGGTCGATGTCGGCGAGCTCGACATCCTCGACCGGTGGGATGGGACTTTCGACGAAGATCTTCTTGCCATTCGTGCCAGTCACCCACCGTCGGGTCTTGTCGTACAGATGAGCGCCCTGGATCTGCAGCCCTATAGGGATGGTCGACTGGACCTTGTCGGTGATCGACTCAGAAACTTTCATGCTGTCGTGCCTGCCTTTCACACATCACAATTGGAATTCAGGTGTTCGAACGATCAGGCCATCCCACGCTT
>NZ_JALGQI010000038.1:0-2777 GCF_022810385.1 Rhodococcus sp. ARC_M12
ATACCCAAGTAGCAGCGGGCCCGTGAAATCTGCTGTGAATCTGTCGGGACCACCCGATAAGCCTGAATACTCCCTGGTGACCGATAGCGGACTAGTACCGTGAGGGAAAGGTGAAAAGTACCCCGGGAGGGGAGTGAAATAGTACCTGAAACCGTGCGCTTACAATCCGTCAAAGCTGGTGAACAGTTTGTTCTGTTGCTGGTGATGGCGTGCCTTTTGAAGAATGAGCCTGCGAGTTAGTGGCATGTCGCGAGGTTAACCCGTGTGGGGTAGCCGTAGCGAAAGCGAGTCCGAATAGGGCGTATCCACGTTTGTGGTGTAGTGGCGTGTTCTAGACCCGAAGCGGAGTGATCTACCCATGGCCAGGTTGAAGCGACGGTAAGACGTCGTGGAGGACCGAACCCACTTAGGTTGAAAACTGAGGGGATGAGTTGTGGGTAGGGGTGAAAGGCCAATCAAACTCCGTGATAGCTGGTTCTCCCCGAAATGCATTTAGGTGCAGCGTCACGTGTTTCTCGCCGGAGGTAGAGCTACTGGATGGTCTAGGGGGCCTACAAGCTTACCGAAATCAGCCAAACTCCGAATGCCGGTGAGTGAGAGCGTGGCAGTGAGACTGCGGGCGATAAGGTTCGTAGTCGAGAGGGAAACAGCCCAGATCGCCAGCTAAGGTCCCTAAGCGTGTACTAAGTGGAAAAGGATGTGGGGTCGCGAAGACAACCAGGAGGTTGGCTTAGAAGCAGCCACCCTTGAAAGAGTGCGTAATAGCTCACTGGTCAAGTGATCCTGCGCCGACAATGTAGCGGGGCTCAAGTACACCACCGAAGCTGCGGCACTCACACAATAGCCCGCTGTTCTCTTGCGAGGGTTCAGCCAGGTGTGTGGGTGGGTAGGGGAGCGTCGTGCAGCCATGGAAGCATCGGAGTGATCCAGGTGTGGAGGCTGCGCGAGTGAGAATGCAGGCATGAGTAGCGAAAGACGAGTGAGAAACTCGTCCGCCGAATGACCAAGGGTTCCTGGGCCAGGTTAATCCGCCCAGGGTGAGTCGGGACCTAAGACGAGGCCGACAGGCGTAGCCGATGGACAACGGGTTGATATTCCCGTACCCGTGTAACCGCGCCCATGGTGAATCAGTGACACTAACCACCCTGAATCCATATGACTTGCCACCTTCGGGTGGCCGGCGTGTGGTGGATGCGTGGGACCTGATCTGGTAGTAGCCAAGCGATGGGGTGACGCAGGAAGGTAGCTGGGCCAGTCAGTGGTTGTACTGGTGTAAGCCTGTAGGGCGAACGGTAGGCAAATCCGCCGTTCATCAAGCCTGAGAGGTGATGCGTAGCCGATTGAGGCGAATTCAGTGATCCTATGCTGCCGAGAAAAGCCTCTAGTGAGTTGTTACACGGCCCGTACCCCAAACCGACACAGGTGGTCAGGTAGAGAATACTAAGGCGATCGAGATAACTATGGTTAAGGAACTCGGCAAAATGCCCCCGTAACTTCGGGAGAAGGGGGGCCTTGTCCGGTGACGGAATTTACTTCCTGAGCTGGGTGGGGCCGCAGAGACCAGTGAGAAGCGACTGTTTACTAAAAACACAGGTCCGTGCGAAGTCGTAAGACGATGTATACGGACTGACGCCTGCCCGGTGCTGGAAGGTTAAGAGGACCGGTTAGCCAGTAATGGCGAAGCTGAGAATTTAAGCCCCAGTAAACGGCGGTGGTAACTATAACCATCCTAAGGTAGCGAAATTCCTTGTCGGGTAAGTTCCGACCTGCACGAATGGCGTAACGACTTCTCAGCTGTCTCAACCATAGACTCGGCGAAATTGCATTACGAGTAAAGATGCTCGTTACGCGCGGCAGGACGAAAAGACCCCGGGACCTTCACTACAGCTTGGTATTGGTGTTCGGTTCGGTTTGTGTAGGATAGGTGGGAGACTGTGAAGCGGTGACGCCAGTTACTGTGGAGTCGTTGTTGAAATACCACTCTGATCGTATTGGATACCTCAACCTCGGACCATGATCTGGTTCAGGGACAGTGCCTGGTGGGTAGTTTAACTGGGGCGGTTGCCTCCTAAAATGTAACGGAGGCGCCCAAAGGTTCCCTCAGCCTGGTTGGCAATCAGGTGTCGAGTGCAAGTGCACAAGGGAGCTTGACTGTGAGACTGACAAGTCGAGCAGGGACGAAAGTCGGGACTAGTGATCCGGCACCGGCAAGTGGAAGCGGTGTCGCTCAACGGATAAAAGGTACCCCGGGGATAACAGGCTGATCTTCCCCAAGAGTCCATATCGACGGGATGGTTTGGCACCTCGATGTCGGCTCGTCGCATCCTGGGGCTGGAGTAGGTCCCAAGGGTTGGGCTGTTCGCCCATTAAAGCGGCACGCGAGCTGGGTTTAGAACGTCGTGAGACAGTTCGGTCTCTATCCGCCGCGCGCGTAAGAAACTTGAGGAAGGCTGTCCCTAGTACGAGAGGACCGGGACGGACGAACCTCTGGTGTGCCAGTTGTTCCACCAGGAGCACCGCTGGTTGGCTACGTTCGGAAGGGATAACCGCTGAAAGCATCTAAGCGGGAAGCCTGTTCCAAGATGAGGTTTCTCACCCCCTCGAGGGGGTAAGGCCCCCGGCAGACCACCGGGTTGATAGGCCAGAACTGGAAGTCGGGTAACCGATGCAGGTGACTGGTACTAATAGGCCGAGGACTTACCACAAAGAAGCTACGCGTCCACTGTGCAATATCTGAAACAACACACGAGTTGATTCAGCAAGCACAATCGAATACA
>NZ_JALGQI010000039.1:0-2647 GCF_022810385.1 Rhodococcus sp. ARC_M12
TTGTCGGCGGCCATGAAAAACTGACCACAGGCGGCCATGAATATGCCCACTGACGGCCGATAAGAACTGACCACTCGCGGCCACGAATGTGACCGCCTGTGGCCACGAATCTGCCCAGACCACACCCATCCTCTCGGCGCGTCAGCGCCGAGGAGGCCTCTCCTGCGGTTTCGATACCGATGCCTAGTCCGTATCGAATCCACCGCAGGAGAGACCACGTGAAGTCTGACGGAGAACTGATGGACATACTCAATGCATACGACCTGACCGGATCATTGCGGGCCGCCGCAGACTTGTGCGGCTGCTCCCACAACACCGTGAAAAAGGCCGTCGAAGACCGAGACGCCGGCCTGCCACCGGCCACCCACCGAACCAAAATCACCGACGACTGGCTCGAATACCTCGAAGAGTGGGTCTCCAAATCCAAGGGCAAGATCCGCGGCGACAAAGCCCACGAGAAACTTCTCGCACTCGGCTACACCGGTGCCGACCGCACCACTCGACGCGCCCTCGCCGAAATCAAAACCCAATGGAGACTGGGCAATACGAGAGTGCACCGGCCATGGATCACCGAACCAGGACTGTGGCTGCAGTACGACTTCGGAGACGGCCCGGTCGTCGACGGCCGCAAGATCGTGCTCCTCGTCGCCTGGCTGGCCTGGTGCCGCTACCGCATCGTGGTCCCACTACGCGACCGCACCGCAGCGAGCGTCTTCGCTGGCCTGGACCGGGTCTTCCGCATCATCGGCGGCGCACCGACCTACCTGCTCACCGACAACGAAAAGACCGTTACCGCCGGCCACGTCGCCGGCGTCCCGATCCGCAATCGCACCGCGGTCACCTTCGGTCGGTACTACGGAATCACCGTGCTGACCTGCCAACCGGCGGACCCTGCATCGAAAGGCGGAGTGGAGAACGCTGTCAAACTCGCCAAAGCCGACATCGTGCCCACCGAGACGAACCTGCTCGAGCAGTACGCCACCTTCGCCGACGTCGAAATCGCGTGCACGGCGTTCATGACCGAGATCAACGCCCGAGTACATCGGGCCACCCGCCGCGTCCCGAACGAGATGCTCGCCGAGGAACGACCCGAGTTGCACGGTATCCCCGACATGCCGCACACCGCAGTCCTCGGAGTCGCTCGCCGAGTCCCCGACAACACACCGATGGTCACCTTTGATCACTGCCAATACTCGACACCAGCAACACTATTGGGTCAGAGCGTGTGGGTCAGACTGCACGACGGGACAGATGAGGTCGTCATCTGCGCTCTCGATGACGGTGGCCCGATCGAAGTGGCCCGGCACGCCCGCACCACACCCGGCAGCCCCGCCATCGACGACGCCCACTTCCCCGGACATCACCCGAGGATCCCCGGCGACTACAGCGTCCGCGCGCGAACAGTATCCGAACAGCAATTCCTCGCGATCGGGGAAGGTGCCGCGACATGGCTCAAGGAAGCCGCCGCGGTCGGCACCGAACGGATATACCTGAAAATGTCGCACGCGGTCGATCTCGCGCGACTCGGAGTTCGGGGCGATGTCGATTGGGCACTCGGGCACGCAGCGGTGCACGGCCGCTTCGCCACCGGCGACCTCGACTCGATCCTCGCATCGAAGGGAATGGACCTCACCCGCCGCGGCGCATCCGAATCCACCTCCCTCACGCAAGGCACATCAGGATGGAACTTGTTGGGCAGCAACGCTATCGAACACAAAACCGCCGACGAGACGAACGAAGGTCAGCGATGAACACCGTCACAGCGGAACTCCCCACCGACCTCGAAACGCTGCTGCGGCAACTCCGCCTGCCGCATGCCAGGTCCATCGCCGCCGAAGTCCTCGCCACCGCACGAGCACAACGCTGGGACCCCGCCGAGGTCGTCAAAGCGCTTCTCTCAGAGGAATCCGCCGGCCGGGCACGATCGATGCTGACCGCCCGCCGCAAAGCAGCGGGATTCCCCACCGGGAAGACCTTCGAGGTCTGGGACGAGAACGCATCATCGATCCCGCTTCCCACCCAGCATGCCCTGCAGACCCTCGAATGGGTGCATCGCCGCGAGAATCTGGTGGTCTGCGGGCCGGCCGGGACAGGCAAGACATTCTTCCTCGAAGCGTTGGGACAGAACGTGATCCAAGCGGGGATGCCGGTCGCGTGGTTCACCCTCGAGCAGATCGGGGTCCTCGTACGCGCGCACCGATCCGACGACTCACTCGGCAAAGCGATCGCGAAGATCGTGCGCGCCGAACTCGTCGTGATCGACGATGTCGGGCTGTTGCCCGTCGGGACCGATGCCGCCGAAGGGCTGTACCGAATCGTCGAAGCAGCCTACGAACGCAAGTCCGTCGCGATCTCCTCGAACCTTCACCCGAGCGGGTTCGACGAACTGATGCCCAAGACCCTCGCCACTGCAACGGTCGATCGGCTGCTGCACCACGCGCACCTATGCCAAACCAGCGGCGATTCGGTCCGCCTCGCCCAAGCCCTGCACGGTCAGGGGGTCAAACCCTTGACCTGACATGATGCTCGACCGGTGGCGGACAAACCCGACATGGGCAGATTCGTGTCCGCCACCGGTCAGTTCTTGTTGGCCACCCATGGGCAGTTCTCGTGACCGCCTGTGGTCACTTCCCGATGTCCATTGACA